>NZ_JBHVHQ010000249.1:0-10105 GCF_042800135.1 Streptomyces sp. NPDC057654
GCCCTAACCAATGCGGTTAGGGCCCTCGATGTGGTCGAGCTGCTTGCAGGCTACTTGCGGGCTTCGTAGGCTTCCTTGACCGACGCCGGCACTCGACCGCGGTCGTTGACCTCGTAGCCGTTCTTCTTCGCCCAGGCCCGGATGGCTGCTGTGTCCCCACTGCCGGAGCTGGTGGCGGCTACCTTGCGCGGCTTGCCTGTCCTGCTGCTGGTCTTGCGGCCTGCCTCGGTGAAGGGCGCCAAAGCCTTCATCAGCTTTTCGTAGCTGGCCGGAGCCAAGTCGATCTCATAAGTCTTGCCGTCGAGCGCCAGGACGTGCGTGGCGGCCTCCGAGGACTCTTCGCCTGTGAGGTCGTCCGTGTAGATAGTGATGATCTTCTGTGCCATGGGCGCATCATAGAGCTTCAGCGGACTACCAGACGGATATGCCGTTGTGGAGGTAGCGCAACTTCCCATCCGAGAGCGCTCGTACGGCAGCCTCAAAGCGGTGGGTCAAGCGCGGCCGAAGCCGGGTTCTTGATTCCTCGTAGGAGGTAAAGGCAACTTCAGAGAGCTCACTATCGTGCGGATACAGGCTGGTCGCACGGTCGGTGTCTATTACACCGCCATCGAAGATGAAGGCAAGTTGATCGTCCCATGGGCCATGTGGTTCTACCCAATCCACGACCAGGAGCCCGCCTAGCTTGATAGTCAACCCAAGCTCTTCGCTTAGCTCTCTGGAAGCTGCGACATCGGGCGGTTCATTGGCTTCCGCCATGCCACCTGGTAGATCCCAATCAGGTTTGTAGGTGGGGTTTACCAACAAGAATGAATCATTGGAATCCCTGATCAGTACATCAGCGGCAACGCGTTTCCTCGCTTGCTTGGCGTTTCCCTCAGCAAGGTACGCATGCCAATCGGCCGGGTCTACAGGCAGAGGGTTCATGTGGAATCGCCTTCGCTTGACGGCTTCATGATGTCCGCCAGAAGAAGCATCCTGGTCTCAGACGTTTCATTAACTCGCAACACAAAGTCTCTGATGGGGCGGTAGGTTCGGTGGCAATCCAAAAGGTTACATAGATCCCTAAGCTGATTGATAACCCTGACCGAGCAAAGGGATGTGGGAGTTGTCAATAGATCCTCCCCATGATGAGTAACTGCATCGAGGTCCCCACGACGTGCATGAATGTCCACGAGAGTGATACGACTCATTGCGAGGGAACGCGCACGCCCATCCTCCCTCAAACAGATTGCCTGATTGGCGTGTTCTAGCGCTTCGGCGAACATTCCCGCATCTCGGAACACCAACGCCGCCTCACTGGCGAATGCTGCCATATCAAACGGGCTAACCCAGGGGTGTGCAGTTCCGGAGGTGAGCTCTAGGGCCTGGTGCGCTCGGTTGAGCGCGCGCAAAGCTACAGTTCGTTGGTTAGATGCTGCTAGGGCTCGCGCGTGCATGGAATGAAGCCGAGAGGTCAGGACCGGAACGCCATGTCCATGCTCAATCATATCTAGGCCGGCCTGAGCCCAGTTGGCCGCCTGACCTGGGTCCCCTCTCTGCAAGGCAAGATGGCTGCGGCTTGCGGAGACGTCGGCCGCAAGGGACGTGTCGTCCGC
The DNA here is from genome assembly GCF_042800135.1 of Streptomyces sp. NPDC057654. Lineage (NCBI taxonomy): Bacteria > Bacillati > Actinomycetota > Actinomycetes > Kitasatosporales > Streptomycetaceae > Streptomyces > Streptomyces sp. NPDC057654. Next base: position 1,596 of record NZ_JBHVHQ010000249.1, read on the forward strand.
AGTATTCGCAAAGCGTAGGGCTCGTGCGAAATGAGCCTCTGCGAGGTCGTCACGCCCTGAGTCGTGCGCCATCCAGCCTGCCATTTCGGTTAGGGCAGCTGTTGCCGAGAAAACGTCTGGTCCGCCATTGGCATCGACCAAGCGTCGCGCCACATGGGTACTGAGGTGCTGAACAACAGCACCATAAAGGCGGCCTCCCCCCGCCTGCTTGTCTGCGGCTCGGAAGGCTTCCATGGCGGCTAGGTCGTTTCCATCCGGCGAGGGAATTACGCGTGCCCGGGGCTTGTTGGTTTGAGGTTCCCACTCCCGACGAGCAAGCCCAAGCAAGTGGCCAGGAATATGAAGCGCGTCAGCGATCTGCTCGAACAGAGAGAGTTTCTCTACCCGCCTCTTATCATTCATATAGTCATACAATCGCCCTTGGGAGATCTCCACGGCGGCGGCAAGGCGTCGTGTACTGATTCCGCGGCGATTAATCAAACGGAAAAGGGCACCCATGTTTCGTTCAGCGCAAGCAGTCTGAAGCCGCGCATCGTCGAGCAACCCTGTGACAAGCGCGTGCAGGTCGTCCGACTCTCGTCCCATTCATAGCACCCCCTCATAGCGTAGATCCAAGCTGAAGCTAGTGACTCCATCTTGGAGTCACATCATGGAGTCCTCCAGCGGTATCGCCTCGTCGTTACATGGCTCGCAAGTTGCTTCTACCGACCCACAAATCCTGGTGGAAGCCGCGTATGCATACATACCGACGACTCGCGAGGTACCCCGATGGCTCCACAGCACACGGAGGATGCCCGGTGCATCGGCAACCAGCTGGCGGAGGAACTTCACTTGGCCTTCATGGCTCGTGGGTTCTACCTGCCGATGCAAGGGGCCACTCCGATAGCTGGGCGCGCGTTCGTCGAGGTTGACCCGATCGGTCATGACACGGCGTTCCGCCTGGTGGAGACCCTTGGACCTCCTCCGCTGCGCACGGCTGCCAGTGATGACTACGAGGGCCAGGCGGCCGATGCTGCGAGGTTGCTTCGGCGATCACTCTTCAGTGCCGGCCTCGCTCTTCCCGGCCTGCGCGGCAACGGTCCTCTTGTCGAGCTGGGCGCCGCGTCACCCTCCTTGGTGGAGTCCCTGGCGGAAGTCGTGGCCGCAAGGAAGGGGGCCAGAGGATGAGGCGCAACGGGAAGGCCCGCCCCTCCCATCTGATGGCAGTAGCGGGACAGGGTGGTGTGCTCCTGGTCTTCAAGCAGCGCAGCCAGGACGAACCTACGGGAGAGTCTGCGGATGGGGCAGATCTTCCCCCTGGCACTATGGCCTATCCGCCTTGCCGGTGCCCGGAGCATCGTGCCGGACGAGGGCACCCGGACCCGCTATTGACCCTGCGGAGAGTGGACAGCGCCGAGTCGGACGAGTCCCGTGAGTAGCGGCATTGAACCTGCCCTTTCTCCCTATCAGCAGAGATTGTTGTCCGCTGGATGGCGAGAACCGTCACCGCGGCCAACGGCGTATTGGTGCGGCCTCATCGTGACAGGGGCTGTGGATGGCACCCTGCGCGACTATCAGCTAGACGAACACACGGCTGTGTCTCCTCGGCTGACGGTGCGATGGATGCGCGACAAGGCTCGATGGCTGGCTAACTGTCTTACGCCGATCTACGAAACTCAATGTGAACGCGGATGCCTCCCACCTGGATTTGTCCGTGTGCCTTCTGGTTTCCCTCTTCCGGCCGCAGATCTTGACGAGTGGGCCGCGGACTGGACAGTTCAGGAAGAGGCCATGCGGGAGCTGAGCGACGGCAACCCTTACCGCATCGCTACTCATGACGCCTACAGCGTCTACTCATTGACCGCAAGACCTATTTTTCCGGCCCCGTTCCTGGAGTCCTGGTTAGATGCCGGCAGCTACGAGTACTTGGCTGCCTGAGAACGAAGAACCCTGATCCAACTCAACCGACTTGCCTCTCTGCTCGGGGGCAGGCTAGGAGATTAGCGCCGCAGTGAGTGCCAAACAACAGAACATCGACATGGCTCCACCCGACGTAGAAGTTAGGTACCGGACACCCCCGCCTTTGGGCCGAATAATAGCGCCCAAGGAACAGGAATCGATAACCGCTAGCATCAGGCGTGTGTACGATGGGGGCACGAGCCTGGAAGAAGCTGCCGCGCATTACGGCATCGAATCGAAGACGGCTCGGCTTTGGCTGGGGATCGACTAGAGCGATGGCATTACCACCGTGCCCCATAGGCGGACGTCCCTCATTCGCCACAAAAGAAGATGCCATACGTAGCATAGGCATCCGCTACTACACCGATAATCGCAGCGGCGCGTTTCCCGCTGCATCTGCGAATACTGGCACGTCGAAAACGTAGGTTCCGCCCGCATGCGGCGCGCTCGGAACTGGAAAAAGAAGCGCAACAGGTAACACTACAGACTTCCCCTCCCTGCCGGTGACCCCCAAAAACCCGACAGTGAGGCGGACGGATGATCTGCCGTAGATACCCCTATAAGGCAGACCATCCAGAACACAGAAGCACCACTCAACAGAAGAGATGAGGACGCAATGGCAGAAGAAGTGCACGACGGTATCGGCGGACTGAGGACCACCCCCGCGGAATCGGGGGATTCGGCGGACTCGCTCGACAACAACGTCAACGACACCACGACCGACCCCGAGACTGCCGGTGATGAGGCCGACAAGGGCCAGGCCGCCGATACCGACGCCTAGGAGCGCCGTGCCTGTCTTCAAAAGGCCCGTAGGGGGCGCTGGCGCGTCGGACGGCGTGTCGGTCCGTAGTGACAAGTCCAGCCGAACAGCAGATGCGAACCCCAACGGCAACCGTGCGGAACGCCGGAAGGCCGCAAAGGAAGACCGCAAGAAGAAGTAGAGCTCTCGTCCCGGTCGACTCCTCTTCCCGCGTAGCGGAGCCGGCCGGGGCGGGTCACCGCCGCAACCATCCACCTATAAAAGGAGAGAAACCATGGGCCCATGCCCAATGCCAGGCTGCACCGGAAGGTTGCAGGCAGACGGCAAGTCTGCGCAGTGCAACGTATGCAGCTTCGCTACCGACAATTAGCCCGTTGACCACCATCCTCCGCAAGCCGTGAAAAGCCATGCGTTAAGGATGCTGAGGTGGTTACTCGGCTCTGCATCGTCGGACAGCCGATGGTGCAGAGCCAGCACCCTCAATGAACCACAGTACGGAAAGTGGGCCATGGCACCCCGGCCCGAAAGTGAAAGTCCGATAGACCAAGAAAAGCCCCTGTTCTACTGCGGAACGTGTGCAGGCTGGCTCGAAATTTGGTGCCCTTCGTGTTTCGGATGCGACGGCTGCCCAGACTGCGCATACACGGGAAGAGTACGATGCCCTCAATGCGGGAACAGCAATTGGGTTCCATGGGATCTGTGGTGGCAATGAAACTTCCTTCGCGATCTACCATCCGTTGGACCGTCCTACTCGCAATCTACGTGACGATCATCGTGCTTTTTGCGATACATCACCCCCCATGATCTCCGCGCCCCCTACGGGCCTCGGCCTACCCGTTCACGAGGTACATAGCGGGGCGCGGATACGGGGACATCAGAAGGCCCCTGATGTCCCCGGAGCGGCCTTGTTCACTGCTATCGGCTCCCAGTGAGCAAGGCCGCTCATCAGCCTCAGCCCCCCATCAGCTCTATACACAGAAAGGGAAGTCGACCAAGACGCAAGTTCCAACCCCCTTTCACTGGAAGTGAGCGCACGATGAGTACAGCGGTTGCCATCACGGCTACACCCGCCACCCCACGACTCCTCTGGCTCGACCTGACCCGAAAGTGCCAACTCAACTGCACGCACTGCTATAACGCGTCAGGGCCGAAGGGAACGCACGGAGCCATGTCCCGAGAGGACTGGACCAGCGTCCTGGACCAGGCGGCCAAAATGGGCGTCGGCCACGTGCAGTTCATCGGCGGAGAGCCGACGCTTCACCCCGACTTTGAGGCCCTGACGAGTCACGCTCTGTCCCTCGACCTGAAGACCGAGGTATACAGCAACCTCGTACACGTCTCGGCCTCTCGCTGGGAACTCTTCCAGCACGATGGCCTGTCCCTGGCCACCTCCTACTACTCGGCCAACGCCCGGGAGCACAACGCGATGACCGGCCGGCGGTCCCACAGCCGCACACGGGCCAACATCGAGAAGGCCGTTCGGCTCGGCATCCCGCTGCGCGCCGGAATCGTCGCCGCGACCGATCAGCAGATCACCGAAGCTCGCCGCGACCTGGAAACCCTCGGCGTCAAGCGAATCGGTGCTGACCGTATTCGCCCCTTCGGGCGTGCTGGAAACGACCAGGAGCCTCAAACGGCAAACCTGTGCGGCAGGTGCGGCAGCGGCGCCGCGGCAATCAATCCGGACGGCACAGTCTCTCCCTGTGTCTTCTCCACGTGGATCAAGACCGGCAGCGTCCGAGACTCAGCACTGACCGCTATCCTCGGCGGCGCAGCGATGACCCGCGCCAACACATCCATCCGGGAATCAGCTCGTATGGACGCCTGCCGACCTGCCTGCGATCCCAACGCGGAGTGCACGCCCGGCTTTCCCGGTACTGAGTGCGATCCGAAGAACTGAAAGGTCACATGAACCACAGTCTTCCTGAACCATATCTGTGGGCATTGGTCCGTCCGTATACAGGCGAACTGACCAACGTCCAACCCACCGCACGTGGGTTCGGCTCGGACGTCACGGCCTTGGTGGAATGCGAGAGAGGGCCGTTCTTCGTCAAGGCCATGCGCAACCAACCAGGGGGGCGGCGGGATTCCATCATCCGGGAGAAGCTGATCAATCCGGCTGTGCGCTCTGTCTCCTCGGACTTGCTGTGGCACGCGGAGGACGGGCAATGGATCGCACTTGGTTTTGAGGCGATCCAAGGGCGACCGTCGAGCTTCAAGCCTGACTCACCTGATCTGCCGGTCATCATCGACATCCTCAACCGGACCAGCGCATTGGATCTCCCCGAGGTTGCCCAGGACTGGGCCGATACCCGATGGGACCGGTTCGCCGGCAACGCAAAGGCCATCGAGCTCCTTCAAGGCAATGCGCTCCTACACACCGACATCAATCCGAGCAATCTCCTGATCGGAGACCAGGAGGCATGGGCCGTCGATTGGTCATGGCCCGTCCGTGGCGCAGCATTCATTGATGCGGCCTGGCTGGTCGTACAACTGATCTCGGCTGGACATAGCGCAGAATCCGCCGAATCGTGGGTTGCCGGTTGCATGCCTTGGGTGGCCGCTGACCCGAGAGCGATCGACGTCTTTGCGGCTGCCGCAGTGCGCATGTACCGCTTCCGTGCAGAAAGGAGCCCTGACGCGTCATGGCTGACAGCTATGACAACAGCAGCCCAATCATGGGCGGATCATCGCGGCGTTACCGTCGGCTGAATGGTGCGGCAGGGCGGTAGGTAGCCCTCAGATACGGGCCCCGTTCCCGCGCTTCCCCCCGAGGCGTGTGGGCGGGGCCTCTCTTTCTCCGGAACGAGGATGCTCATGTTGCGATGCACCGGACTGATCCAACTTCCCATCCACGCAACCCTTGCGGCGATGTACGCGGCCGAGGTGACGCCGGACCATCCAGCGTTCTGCGCCGAAGAGTACGCACAATGTGAGCTCGGCGAGCACAAGGGAGAACACGCCGATCTCGTATGGGAGTGCCCAGAATCCCCCATGAACTACGGATTCTGGTTCCTCTGGACTGCTACGAGCCATAGGTTCGTCAGACTCCTATGGTGCACGGAACTGCACGATGAAAGCGTTGAGTGCTACCTGTACGCCAATCACCCAGGAGAGCACTCATCCCACGTGGTGGACCCAACAAGAGAAGCACTACGAGCGGACGTTTTTGGTCACCCGGAACGGTACGACCTGCCACCTGGGCTCTGCTGATCCTATTCAACTGCCCTCAGCAGAGCAGTTCCCCGCGTCCGACCTTACTCAACTCGTCCTGCGGCACTGCGACACGTCGACTGATCTTACTCAACTCAATCCGTGCCGCTCTCGGTATCGGCCGCACGATCCTGCACGTACGTGCCACGCTGCGGAACCACGAACAGGACGCCCTCATCCACCAGGAGTGCGACGGCTCGATAGACAGTCGGCCGTGACAACCCGTACTGCTCGCACAGTTTGGTTCCGGACGCGATAGGGCGGCGGGGCTTCCAGTCCCCACGCTCGACACGGGCCCTCAGGATGCCCGCAAGCTGTTCAAACGGTGGTTCAGGCGCGTCGCGCTCGATCGTGTCATCAGGGCCGTAGTCCATACGTACGAGGCTAGCGGCGCTCCCACTACATCGCACATCCTCGCACTTCGCTTGCTGTGTACTGACCTCCCTTTACCAGTCTTGACGTCAAGGTCTATGGTCAGTAACGAAAGCGCCTCGACAGTCGATTAGGCCCGGCTGTCGAGGCATACGCCGAACAGCTAGTTGGAGCTGAACGACTATGCGTGACTCTATCGCCCGCGTGCTCACATGGATGCGACTCCTGATCGTTCGCCGTCCTGGTCGTCACTGTGCGGGCCAGACTCCCCCGCACCCGCGCCACTGTCCCGTTCCGCCTCCTGGTCGACGCCGACACCACGGCATGTACTGGAGCGTCAGCAGGTACTCATAGGTGAAGAGGTGGCACTGATCCGCCCCTACCTCGTGAAGTTGGAGCAGCAGCAGGAAAAGAAGCGACAGAAGGAACGACGGACCGCCGCAGCACTCGCCACGATGGGCATCGACTATGACGTCACTCTGGCGGTGTCAGCATGAGCCCCGTTGTCCTGTGCTGCCTCTGCAAGAAGCTGACGACGCGGCCGGTGCTGGCGCGCTACACCGAGCGTCCTAGCGGCGCTGGAAGCCCCCTGTACGCCTGCCCCACGTGCGCCCCCCGCACCTCCGGGCCCCACGCGGGCCCTGACGGCCCCGTGAGCCGCCCCTGACGGCCCCTGAGCCGAGCAACGACGAAGCCCCCCAACGGACCTTGGGGGGCTTCGTGCTGACCGGGCCAGCACCGTGCTGACTTGATGCTGACTCTGCACAAGCCGACATGGTGTTTTCCCAGGTCAGTGGCCTTGTTTCAGACGTTCACGCCGAAGTCCTGCGCGATGCCGCGCAGGCCCGAGGCGTACCCCTGGCCGATGGCGCGGAACTTCCACTCCGCGCCGTTGCGGTACAGCTCGCCGAACACCATGGCGGTCTCCGTCGAGGCGTCCTCGCTGAGGTCGTAGCGGGCCAGCTCGCTGCCGTCGGCCTGGTTCACCACGCGGATGTACGCGTTGCGGACCTGGCCGAAGGACTGCTGACGCGACTCGGCCTCGTAGATGGAGACCGGGAACACGATCTTGGCGACGTCCGCCGGGACGCCCGCCAGGTTCACGTTGATGACCTCGTCGTCGCCCTCTCCCTCACCGGTGAGGTTGTCACCGGTGTGCTCCACGGAGCCGTCGGGGCTCTTGAGGTTGTTGAAGAAGACGAAGTTCTGGTCGTTGGCGACCTTGCCCTGGTCGTTCGTCAGCAGGGCGCTGGCGTCCAGGTCGAAGTCGTTGCCAGTGGTGGTGCGCGCGTCCCAGCCCAGACCGACGATGACCGCGGTCAGGTTGGGGGCTGCCTTGGTCAGCGAGACGTTGCCGCCCTTGCTGAGACTGACTCCCACGAGTCCTCCAGAGGTTTCGAAGGGGGCGGCGACATCTGCGCCCCCGTTGTGCGATGGCACCCGATCAACGTTTTGATCCTAGTGACCGGTTCCCACCGATTGCAGGCTCTTGCGTCGGCTGCGTCGGCGCCCGCGGTGGAGCTCGTACGTCAGAGGGCTTCGAGCGCCTTGGCGTACTCGTTCAGGTCGCGCGCGTCCGGGAGGCCGTTGACGATCGTCCAGCGCACGACGCCCTCCTTGTCGATGATGAAGGTGCCGCGCACGGCGCAGCCCTTGTCCTCGTCGAATACCCCGTACGCGCGGCTCGCCTCGCCGTGCGGCCAGAAATCCGAGAGCAGGGGGTACTCCAGCCCCTCCTGCTCGGCGAAGACCCGCAGCGAGAAGGGCGAGTCGTTGGAGACGGCGAGCAGCTGGACGTCGTCGTTGACGAACTTCGGCAGTTCGTCGCGGAGTGCGCACAGCTCGCCCGTGCAGACGCCGGTGAAGGCGAAGGGGTAGAAGAGCAGGACGACGTTCTTCTCGCCGCGGAAGTCGGAGAGCTTCACGCTCTGCCCGTGCTGGTCCTTCAGCTCGAACTCCGGAGCCTTGGTACCGACCTCAATCGCCATGGGTGGCCATCTCTCTCTCGACGGTTTCGACAGTCTCTGCGGTCTCGACAAGAACCGGCTCCGGGCGGTCGCTGCCGTCCGGCGCCGGCGCATGCACGGCCCAGTCTGTCACTGCCGCCGCCCCGGCCCGGAACGGCCTCGGGCACGGGCCGGAGCCGCCCTCGGTACGGCCGCGCACCGGCCCTCGGCGCCGCTCCGCACCAGGCCGCCGCGGGGCCGCCACAGGGCCGGTACATGCC
>NZ_JBHVHQ010000250.1:0-2847 GCF_042800135.1 Streptomyces sp. NPDC057654
TTCCAGCACCAGGCAGGGGGTTCTTCTCCTGCTGCCCGGAATTCCGGAGGATCAGGCGGACTGCGAAGAATCCCTTTTCTGCGCAGTCCGCTGCACTGGGATCAGCAGAGCTGATCCGGACGACGACTCGCACGTATGAATCTATGAGACGTCAGGAGCGGTCCCGTGTCCCCATACCGTCAGATGCCCATGTTCACCGGCACCCTCGGGTTCCTCTCGAACTTCGATGAGACGCCCTTCTTCGTCCCGCGGCTGAGGCGTCAAGTTGCCTCCGGTGAACACGCGTTCAACGCGCTGAAGACCCTCGATCCCGCTGAGCAGAACCACGTGCTCGGTGCTCCGGATCCCGGCGAAAGCAAGAGGCGGGGCCGTCGGGTGACGCTGCGTCCCGGCTGGAACACCGGAATGCGTGTCTGGGCCATGCAACGTGTGCTCACGGCCAAGTTCGCCGTCCCCGACCTGAACCAGCGGCTCGTCGCCACCGACGACCGGATGCTCGTCGAGACGAATGGCTGGCATGACCAGTTCTGGGGTTCGTGTTTCTGTCCGAAGCACGAGCGGATCCCCGGCACGAACATGCTCGGCGAGTTGCTGATGGCCATTCGTGCGCACTCCCGCTGACGGCCACTTGCCACACCTGAGGCAGCCAGGCCGCCCCCTCCACATCTCCGAACGAAATCGACCACATGCACCGAGCCTGACGCTCTCAACCGATTGAGGGCCCACTGGACCGACGGACGGTAGGCGGGCCTTCAATCGCGCTCGACGATCCCTGCCCTCCCCACTTCATCCAGCCCCGGAGCACGTGAGGCATCAGAGCAGCATCGGGAACATTCACGTGTTCCCATCACCGCCCACTGCATGACGGCAGTTCTTGACGTCTGCGACGATCGGAAGGAACACATCGCATGAACATCGCCATGGAGCTGCTCGCCGACGAGCTGGTCACCGCAGGCATCACGGTCAACTACCGCTATGTGTGCGACCAGCCTGCCCACGCGGCGGGCCCGTGCAGCATCCGGCACTACCTCTACGACGCTGGAACGGCGACAGCCTGGGAGGCCGTCGCCGACGGCCGGATCATCCTGACCGTCAGCGGCCGGCGCGAGCACCGGATCGACATTGTGGACCTGCGGCCCACGCAGGCCCAGGGGGCCGCCATCGCCGCCCGCCTGGCGGCCGCCGCGTAGGAAACCCAGCCACCGGAAGCCCTGCCGACCTCGGAACGGCCCACTGTCCATGCCGGCCGGCCGGGTCACGGACCGGAAAGCCCCCGCAACACCGGCCGGCCGAGCCGCTGCAGGGCAGCGGCGATTTGGCAACTCCGGGCCAGGCCGCGACCCCTCGACACCGGTCCTCACCAGCTCGAGGACCTCCGGATCGCAGGCCTGCGGGAACAGGCGCGTCGCCAGCACGGAGTACACCGCGAACCGGGCGGGCAACAGGCGCCGAGGCTTCTTTGAGCATCCGTCTCACCCACCACCCGGTTGTACCCACCAGCCCGCCAGCTCAGGACCCCAGCCCCCGTCGCCCCGGACGGGAGGATCAACACACCGCTTCAACCGGCCGGCCCTGCCGAAAGCGACGGAATTATCATCCGTTCGACAGGAAGCAACAGTCATGCCCGGACCGGAACCAAACAACCCTCGTGCAGGACCACGAAAAAGGCAACTGTGAGGCTAAGGACATGAATGAGGTCACGGAACACACGGCCGGTCGCTGGGTTGCCTGCGAAGGGAAGGTGACCGATACCCGACGGATGGTTGATATTGTCATCACCCACAAAGACCGGCCGGATCACCCGGACATTCGCGGACTGCTGCACGGGTATCGGTCCGAAGCGCCAAACGATCCGACTCACCGCGACATGTGGGACCTCTACGATTTCGTGGATGAGGCTCTCGCCTGCCTGACGGACCGTGCGCCGTGCCAGTTTCTCTTTTTGCTGGAAATCCGCTGAACTTGTCATGTGGCCGATGTGGCGGACAGCCGAAACAATAGGCGACAAGGAAGACTGGTCCGAAGAGAGAGGCTGAGCACTTGCAGTCAGCCTCTCACCTCGTGTGAACTCATCTGCGGGCTCTCGATCGAGAACGCGAATCAATTGCAGACTACATGTCGGGAGGCTGCTCGATGAATGCCGACAAGATGGCCCACCACGCAATTCGGGACATCTTCTTCAACCACAATATGCACTGGCATAATTACGGGTATTCAGATGAGGAGGTGAGCCAGATGATTGCAGCAGTCAGGGCCGTGGACCACTCTGATTCCACGTACATCGTCACAGTGAACACACGGGACTCCGAAGGGGTCTTTGACGTGACGGAATACGGGATGACCTACTGGACCTTCGAGGCAGCCGAGGCAGCCGCACAGGGGCGCGTGAACCGCTCTCCGTGGGCACTGTGCGGGCACGTCCGCATAATCTCTCCCGATGGTGCGTCATTCAACGTCGGGACAGTATTTCCGGCCGCTGACAAGAAGGGCATGAGAGGAACTGATCACGGGAAAGCAGACGAATAGAGGGAGGAACAGCTGATCTCTAAAACGTTGACGACTCAGCGGGCGACGTTGCCTGGTCGCACAGCGCGAGGGCCGCCGCGCCTGCCTCGATGGCGGCGGCCCGGTTGAGCCGGTGGACTCCGGGCCGCTCATCCACCGACATGCACAGCACATGCCACGTCTCGGCCGTGGCGACGGTGAGATTCGCGGAGACCGCCGACAGGGCGCCGGCAGCCTCCCGTGTGATCGGCTTCTCACCGCCGTTGACGTTGCCGGTACGCGTCACGCGCCGTTCGTCCTTGCCCGCGTCCTCATCGATGCGCACCGAAGTTGCCCCGGGAC
>NZ_JBHVHQ010000250.1:2857-10085 GCF_042800135.1 Streptomyces sp. NPDC057654
GGACGATGACGGGTGACCACATGGCCGATGTAAGCGGCCGACAGCACGGCCGCCGTCCCAGCCTCCAGGCCGTCGGTGCTCAGCGCCTCCAGCACGGTCAGTTCGTCGGCCGTGGGAGTGGCGGCCCGCAGCGCGGCGGCTCGATCCAGTCTCCTAGGGCGGCACCCATTCGGAAAACGCCCCTCCGCGCCCCATGGCGTCGGCGTGGTCACGGACGATGTCCCGGACGCTGGCCGCGTACGGCACGTCATTGAGCACCGAACAGACGCCGATGCGCGTGTCGTCCGAAGCGGTGACCAGCCAGGGCCAGTCTTTGCCGCCCTCCTGCGAGACCACGTAGACCGCTCCGCGGACCACCGCGTTCCAGCCGCTCGGGCCGGTCCGCGTCACCGTGACGCGGCGCTCGCCCGTGCCCATGACGATTTCCCGCGGTCCGTGCTGGGACATGACGAGGCCGTCGTCGCGTCGGTCATCCTCCGCCGCCTGCCGTTCCCCGGCCTCCTGCTGGATCCGCGCCCAATCGGCCGCCCGCTCCTGCTCTGCCTGCACATCCCGCTTTGCCTGCTCCGCCGCCAGCCGCTCCCGCATGGCCTGCATCTCCTTGGCCCACTGCTCAACCCGCCGCAGCTGTGCGGCGCGGCGCCGCTTCTCCTCCTCCCCGTTCGGCAGCGGAGCAAGACGCCTGGCCGCTTCCCGCGACGTCTGCTTGCTGGTTCGGCCGGTGTGGTGAAGACGCACCCGTGCCCGGTAGGCCGCCCGATGATCCGGGTACAGCAGATCAGGGGCGGCGGCGCACCAACGGTGCGCGGTGACGCCGTCGGGCGCGACCGTGACAGGACCGCGCCGACCGGCACGGGGCACCGCGATGTAGCCGCCGGATGCCAGCAGCTTCACCAGAGCGGCCCGCACCCGGCGGCCCCGGCCCTCACGGCGGCGGACGATCCCGGACGTGTCCGCGTACAGGTCCCGCGCGTACGCGGCGGCCAGGACGTCGGCCAGCCCGGTGCACCAGCCCATACGGGGCAGTTCGGTTCGGGCTTCACTCTCACCGAGCCACTGGCCCATGCCGCGCTATTCCATTCCCGAGGTGTCGGCGGTGTCGGCGGTTTCCGCCATGGTGGAGGTTTCGATCGCTGCCGCCGTGTGCCCGGATTTACGCCCCGCGCTCTGTTCGGCGGCCCGGCCGTTGTCACCCTCGTCGCAGGGCTCCGCGTCCCTGGTGGCGCCCGCAGCATCGAATGGGGAGGACAGGGCCTGCCCCGCCCGGACCGAGGCGACCAGGGCGGCGGCCTCGTCCTGCGCCTTCTCGCCGCCGCCCCGCTCGCGCACCGCCGCACGGGCTTCCCGCTTCGCACGGTCGTCGCCGTCGGCCGCACCCTGGGCTATGAGCGCATCGGCCAGCGCCCTGGACGGCCACGGCGTCCGCTCCCCGTTCTCCAGAGCCTCGGTGAGCAGCTGCCCGCACAGCTCCGCCGCACGATCGCCCCACTGCTTCCAGTGCAGAGCGCACGTCCTGGGATCGCCTTTGGCCACGTCGCGGGCGAGATCGACTACATCCAGCCCGGAGAACCGGCTGCCCCCGCGGGCTGTGCCGTGGGAGGTGCCGTGGGCGTCGTTCAGGATCCGGCCGGAAAGACAGCGGGCGCAGGCGGTGAACCGGCCGGGTTCGCAGCCCTGATCGGTGACCACGGATACCCAGTAGCGGGCGCCGGAGCGCTTCGCGCTGCACTTGCCGACGTAGGGCGCGGACATCGCGCAGTACGCGTCGGCGTCGGCCGCTGTGTCGTCGTCGGTACACACGGAGACCACGCGGAGACGGGAGTTCGCCACGCCTTCCAGGGCGGAACTCCACACCTTCCATTCGGCGACGTACCGCCGGTTGTCGGGTCCCTTGCGCACCCAGTCCTCACCCGTGCACCCCTGGCGGCCGTCGGCGGCCGCCAGGTGCTCGAAGCCCCAACGGCATTCGGCGATCAGACCCACGGCGCCGAAGCGTCGGGCCAGGAACACGCCGGGTTCAAGCTGCACACGGTCGGGCGTGCACGCGAATGCCGGAGCCTGCACTGTGTACTGTCCGTATGCCGCCCACAGACCGGCGAACCGGGTACGGGTGGCGGAGTCCTCACGGATCCGGGCAAGCAGCCTGGTAAGGGGGCCGTCCTCGATGCCGGCGGTCCACCAGTACGAGCCGTCAGCGTCGTGTCCGGCCTGTCCGGCCTCCCACCGGCACTCTTCCGGACGCCCGCAGGGGACGAGCCGGATGCGGAACGCATGCCCGGCCGCCGTCCTCAGCACCCAGATGGCGGAGAGCTGGGCGGCGGCGACATCATTACCGGCCGCCACCCCCGGCTGCCCGGCGGCGCGGGACACGGCCGTCTCAGCCGCCGCCGGCTTCGCCTGCACCGTACGCCGCGCCAGGTGGCCAGACGCGCCTCGGGCATGGGCGGCCTCAGGGGTCATGACGGCCACCCGGTCCCGCTGTTCGACGCCGGGGCCGGCTCTACTGGCTTGCACGTGGCGTGCCACTCCGAGCCGTCGGCCACCGTCGACCCGCACCCCTGGCAGTGCGAGACAACCGGCGCGGCCTCTACCGGGATGCGCCAGCCGTGGCACGCCTCGGCGCCGTCGGCAGAGAACAACAGCACCCCACGCGACCACTGGTCACGGCCGACCGTGGCGCGGAGCCCGGCCGCTTTCAGCATCCCGTTGATGATCCAGTCGGTGGCATTCACCAGAGCGCCGACGTGCGCGCCGTCGGCGTCGACCACAGGCACAGTCGGCTCGTGGACGGCGCCGCACGCGCATACCAGGCGCAGCCCGGCACCCCACGGCTTGAAGTCCGTCACCTCAGCAGCGGTGGCCACCGGACGTTCCCCGGCGGGCAGCGCGGCGCACACGGCGTGCCGATCCTCCTCCGCCTTCGCAGCATCCTCGAACGCGCACCCGTACAGATTCAGCATCTCTTCACGGGCGGATTCGACACGGGCGGCGGCATCCTCCATGCGCGCGCACTCGGCCACGTAATCGGACAGGACCCCCGCCTCGCGGCAGGTCCGTGCCGACTCCGCACAGTGTGCGGCGTCCCGCTTCGCACGGTTCACAACGTCGTACGCCTCCTCACAGAAGCGGACGGCCGACCACACGTCCTCGGCGAGCGCGTCACCCTCCCGGACCCGGTCCCCGCACGCCCGTGCCCGCTCCACGTCACCGGCAGCGAGCACCACAGCCCCCTGCACACGGGCACGGGCCGTCGTCAGCCGCTCCACCGCCGCCGCCCAGGCGGACGCCGAACGGCCGGACTCCGCGCGCTCCGCACGCGCTTCATCGCGGCCGGCCAGCCCGGCACAGTCGGCGGCCGCCCGCGCGTCCGACCGCTCACCGGCATAGTACGTATCCCAGTACAGGGCGTTGTAGAAGTCCTGAACGCCGTTGTCCGCGGCCTGAGCGGTCTCAAGCGCCGCCCACTCGGCGGGGGCGTGCTCGGCAAGCCCGACCGGCTCCCCGTAGCTGATGTGCGGGTACTTGGACCAGTCGGCCAGGCGCTTGCGGTCGCTGCCGGTACCGAACCCCTGGGGATTCTTCCGGACGGCGGCCGCCGCCTCCCGCAGCGTCTCAGCGCCGCGCCCCTCGATCAGACCGGCCACGGCCAGCGTGAACGCCACGGCGGCGGCGCTGAGACGGTCACCGGCGATCAGCGAGGCGGACGTGTACCGCGACGGGATATAGACCGACCGGTCCGAGTGCTTCGACTTCACCCACGCGTCGTACTGCGCCACGAACGACCGCGACGGGTCACCCTGCCCAGCGTGCTTCACGCCGTCGTAGCCGGTGTAGCCGTCGAACCAGGCACACCAGTCGCGCGAGGCGTTCTCGAACATGGTGATCAGCCGGGCGTATCCGCGGGCCGTCGGCTCACGGCCCGACTCGGCCAGCTGCCGGCGCCACCGGGACTCCTCGGCGTTCAGCCGCTCCTGCGCCTCCTCGATGATGGGAGCGGCAAGCGCTTCCCGCTTCGCGCGCGCCACGGCGTCCGCGATCGCCTTCCCCGCTTCTTTGACGTGCTGCCCGGCCAGCACGACCGCATGCCGCCACGACGCGCACCCCCGTGCGTCGTCGCCGTCGGTCTCGGCCAGCCACGCCCGTGCCGCCTTCACGGCATCGGTGGCCGACCGCTCCGCCGCCTCGGCTTCCGCGTAGGCGGCCAAGGCCAACTCCACCGCCCGCGCGCCCGTGGGCGTGCAGCCGTCGAGGGCGCTGAACGCGTCCCGCGCGTCGCACAAGGCGGCACTGACCTTAGCCACGGCGCCGTCCATCTGCCCGACCCACTCCGCGGCGTCCCGGCCCCACACCGTGCGGCCCGTGGCTTCGTGCACACGGGAGACGACGCGTGCGGCCTTGACGGCCTCGCGTACCGCCTTGAACCCGCCGGTCGAGGCGGACGCCGTGAACTTGCCCGTCGCCTCGTTCCAGGCACAGACGTGCTCTGTCTCCTCCACCCCGGCGCGCACCATCACGAGCCCGCAGATGACCAGGGCACGCACCCACAGCCGGCCGGTCCAGCGGCGCTCCGTGCGCACGTCCCAGCCCAGACGGTCCGCCTCGTGCACCAGAACACCCGCGTTGCGGGGCAGGTCCGCCAGCGCGGCCGCCGCTGCTTCGGCGCCGTGGGCCTGGTCGCCGCATCCGCCGCAGAGCCCCCCGCGGACTTCGTGGCGCCGGCACTCCGGGCACGACTGGGCTGTCGTCTCCTGGTCCGCGGGGGCGAGGGCCTCGCGCGCAGAGTGCCGGATGAGTTTCCGGCCGTCGGCCGAGCTGTGGGCATGCCCGGTGACCGGCTCGGAGACCTCCGCCCCGCGCCGGGCCGGAGCGCCGTCGCTCCCGGTGTCAGAAAGGTCGGTCCGTGCAGGCTCCATCGTCATCGCTGCACCTCCAGAACAGCGGCAGGTCCTTCGGCGGTCTCCTGAGGCGACACGGTGATCATCCGCTGTGATCCACTGACCGCCCGGGCCGCCCTGATCCTGTGGCTCCAGTTGCCCAGGACATGAGCAGGAGTAGGCCACGCGTCGAACATCTCCAGCGTGAGGACATCGCACCGGCGCACCACCGCGGGGATGTACAGGAGCGTCAGCTGGACGTAGCTCATGTGCATGGCCTGCGGCCCGATGTCCTCCGCCGTCACATGCAGCTGCGTCTGCGGATTCAGGCCGTGCTCCAGCATCGCCTGCGACAGCGCGATGATGAACGCGCTCGCGCCACAGGCGGGCTCATACATGTCCGCGAAGCCGTGGGTGCTCACCTGCTCGACTGCCGAGTCGATCTGCATCTCAGCCATCAGCCGGGCGACGCCGTAGGGGGTGTAGTGCTGGCCGAGCCGCCCGTTGCCGAGCTCCAACTCCATGTAGAGGCGGCCGAGCACGTCACAGGGATCGCGCTCCATCTCCGTGATCACCAGCGCCAGGGCGTGCACGAAGCAGTCCAGCTCTGTTCTGCTGTAGCCGCCGGCGGTCTGAAGGTACCGCCCTTCGCGCGCTTCCCAGGACTCGCTCCCGCGGACGTCCACGACATTGCGCAGAGCCAGCGCCGCCATCTCGACGAAGTCGCCGAAGACTTCACTCATCCGCTTCGCGCCGGTGTTCGCCGCCAGCAACGCTGCAGCCTCGCGGTGGCCGCTCACTGACCCGGCTCGATGCGGCGATGCGAGTCGACCGTCAGGACCGCAGTGGAGCCGGGACGTTTCTCATCCGAACCGAGCAGCCTCCGCCGGGCCATCAGGCCACCTCCTTACTGCGCTTGCCCGCGGACTTCACAGCGAGGGCCTGCTCCTCGACATGGCGCGCCGCGATGTACAGCCCTTCGCGGTTCAGGTGCCGCGAATAACTCGAATCGAGGTAGAGCACGGGCACGTCACCGGCGGCCTTCAGCAGCGCCGGGTGCAGCAGGTGCTTGATCGGACCCGAGCCGCCGCCGTAGACGTAGACGACCTCGGTCGTCGCACCGGCCTGGGAGAGGACGTCGCTGAAGGAGGAGACGATCGCGTCGACCAGGTAATTGGCCTCGTTCTCGACGAAACCGGCGGTGCGCTGGTGACGGTTCCTCACCAGCGCCGACGGCTCTGCGTGGAGGAAGTCGGCCAGCTGCTTCCGGGAGGAGAACTGCAGCGTGGCGTCCGACTCGCTCATGCGCTCCATGGCGATCATCAGCGCGGTGCCGTAGCCCTCGTTGCGGGTGTCGGCAGCCTCGGGGTTGAACCGGCCGTCGGTGAAGACCGGGAAATTCACGGTGCCCTCGCCGACGTCGACACCGATCGTGTTCTGCACCGCCACCAGATCGGAGGCGGAGACCCCTTCCACGAAGGACGCGTCACGAGCCCGCAGATCGTCGAGCAAGGCCTGTGCGAGCGGCTCACCCTTGTCGGTGATGGCGAACTGCGCCGAGGCGCCCTCGGCCATCACCTGGACGTCGACGAACTGCAGACGCACCGAGACCGGGGTGCTGAAATTCTTGATCGTCACCAGGTGCACCGTCGGATCCGCGCCGCCCAGCAGACCGATGAACTCGGCAGCATAGGCGTGACGGCGCGCGACGAACTCAGAGATCGGCAACGCCAGACCGGCGCGCACCTGCACGCGCAACTCGTGATCGGGCAGCACGCCGTTCTCGCGGACGTAGTCACGCAGGGCCTTCGCGGCGACGACACCCAGGACCAGGACCTTGCTCAGCTCCTGATCGGCCTTGGAGTGCTTGCCCACCACCTCGAACTCGGTGAACTTCGAGCCACGCACAGAAAGCGCTGCGCGACCGAAGATCCGGCGGTCCGATGCCACCACGAGGGGAGTGGTGAGCGAGCAGTCGATCTGGTTGTAGAAATCTCCGGCCAGTACGGAGGCCGCATCAGCGTCGGGGAGCGGCACCTTCGGCGAGGTGCGGGATGTCGAGACGACCGCGCTGGGCAGATCGATCTCGTCGAAAGTCCCCTGCTTCGTATTCTGGATAACGCCCTTGACGTAGCCATTGCCGACGTCAATGCCGCCGGTAAGCGTGATGAGGTCATTGCTGCTGGCGCTCATGAATTCGATCCCTCGGTGTCTGTTCTGTCTTCCTGGAAAATGAAATTCACCGCGTCAATCAGCGCCGGGTACTCGCCATGATTTCGTCGATGGATGCCTGCTTCGGCGGCTCGGGTGCTGGGCTCGAGGCGCTTGCCGCGGGCTCCTCGGCTGTCTCCACC
>NZ_JBHVHQ010000251.1:0-271 GCF_042800135.1 Streptomyces sp. NPDC057654
GTTCCGGTACGGGCTGCCGGGCGGCCTGCTCGCGCTCGCCGCCGCGGCGGTCGCGGCGACCGGAGTGATCATGCTCACCATCGAGGGCAGCAAGCAGGAGCCGGAGCGGGCGGAGCAGCCGGAGCGCGCGGACGGGCCGCGGGTACCGGACGAACTGCGGGTGCCGGAGGAGCCGCGGGTCCCGGAGGAGGCGGGCGGCGCGAGCGCGGAGACCTCGGTGCCCCGGCCGGCACGGGAGCAGCCGGCTTCCCCCGCCGCTGCCGTCCCCGCG
>NZ_JBHVHQ010000251.1:281-10085 GCF_042800135.1 Streptomyces sp. NPDC057654
GGTCACGGCCGGGGTGAAGAGCGCCGCGAAGTAGCGGGGCGGCGCGGTTCACACAGCGGCCGGAGCGGCCGCCCGAGTCGCTGTCGGCCTCATGATCAAGATTACTGAATTGTCAGTGTCTCCCCGTATGTTGATCCGCATGAAGCACGGAAAACCCAAGGGGCAGGGGTTGGCGCGCTCGTCCGCGCTGATGGCGGTGGGCACGGTGATCTCCCGTGCGACGGGGATGATCAGACTGCTGCTCCAGGCGGCGGCGCTCGGATCGGGACTGCTCGCCAGCACGTACACCACGGCCAACACCGTGCCCTCCAGCCTCTACTTCCTGATCATGGGCGGGGCGCTCAACGCGGTGCTCGTGCCGCAGCTCGTACGGGCCCGCCTTGAGCAGCCCGACGGCGGGCGGGCGTACGAGCAGCGGCTGGTCACCCTCGTGGTGTGCGTGCTCGCGGTGGGGACGGTGCTCGCCGTGTGGGCGGCCCCGGAGATCGTCAGCGTCTATATGCGCGACACCCCCGACCAGCACGCGGCGTACGAGCTGACCGTGGTCTTCGCGCGGTTCCTGCTGCCGCAGATCTTCTTCTACGGGCTGTTCGGCATCCTCGGCCAGGTTCTCAACGCGCGGGGCAAATTCGGCGCGATGATGTGGACGCCGGTGCTCAACAACGTGGTCCTGATCGCCATGTTCGGCCTCTATCTCGGCTTCGTCACCGCGCCCGACAGCGTCCAGGACATCACGGCCGCGCAGGTGCGGCTGCTGGGCATCGGCACCACGGTGGGCATCGCGCTCCAGGCGCTCTCGCTGATCCCCTACGTGCGGGAGGTGGGCTTCCGGTTCCGGCCGCGGTTCGACTGGCGCGGGGCCGGGCTGCGCAAGAGCGCCGTCGCCGCGCGCTGGACGCTGCTGTTCATCCTGGTCAACCAGGTGGCCATGACGGTCGTGACGAACTATGCCAACGCCGCCGACATCAAGAGCCCGCAGGGCGGAGTGGGCAACTCCGCCTACTTCTACGCCCAGAACATCTGGACCCTGCCCCAGGCCGTCGTCACGGTCTCGGTGGTCACCGCCCTGCTGCCCCGCCTCACCCGTGCCGCCGCCGAGGAGCGGATCGACGACATGCGCGACGACCTCTCCCGCGCGCTGCGCGTCAGCGGCGTCGTGATCGTGCCCGCCGCCTTCTTCTTCCTGGTCTTCGGGCCCCAGCTGGCGGCCCTGCTGATCGGCCACGGCAGCGGGGACGCGGCCTCGGCGGAGCCCGCGGGCAATATGCTCCAGGCGTTCGGCCTCGGCCTGATCCCGTTCTCGGCGCAGTATCTGCTGCTCCGCGGGTTCTACGCCGTAGAGGACACCCGTACGCCGTTCTGGATGGCCCTGTGGATATCCGGCGTCAACGTCGCCCTCGCCACCGCCTGCCACCAGCTGCTGCCCGTGCGCTGGGCCGTGACCGGCATGGCCGCCGCCTACGGCGTCTCGTACGGCGTCGGCCTCCTGATCACCGCCCTGCTGCTGCGCCGCAGGCTGGAGGGGCGGCTCGACGGGAAGCGGCTGTTCCGCACGTACGGCAAGCTGACGCTCGCCGCGGTGGTCGCGGGCGCGGCCGGCCTCGCCGCGGCCCGGGTCTCCAGCGCGCCCGTGCTGGCGCTGGCCGCCGGGGGAGTGGTGATGGCCGGCCTGTTCGTCCTGCTGGCGAAGGCGCTGCGGATCGGCGAACTGCGCAGCCTGCCCGGCCTGGGCTGAGCCCTCCCGATGGCTCCAGGAGCCCGCCCGGCGCCCCTCAGGAGGGATCGGGCGGGCTCAGGTGCTCCGGGGGCGTCATCGGCAGCGTGAAGCCGATCTCCGCGCCGCCGCCCACGCGGTTCGCCGCGTGCACGGTGCCGCCGTGCGCCGCCGCGACCTCCCGGACGATGGCGAGACCCAGCCCCGAGCCGGGCAGGCTGCGCGCGGTCGAGGCCCGGTAGAAACGGCCGAAGATGTGCGGGAGGTCCGCCTCGTCGAGACCGGGGCCACGGTCCCGTACGTCCACCCGCCCGCCCGAGACCACGATCTCCAGCGGATCGGCGCGGTCCTGATCGAACTTGGCGGCGTTCTCCAGCAGGTTGGAGATCGCCCGCTGGACGGCAGGCGGCCAGGCCAGGACCGTGGCCGGGGCCGCCGTCCGCACCGTGACCGTACGGCCCGTGCGGCGGCGCGCCAGGGCGGCGGCCCGCTCGGCCGCCTCGCCCAGCGCCACCGGCACCGGATCCCCCGCCTGCCCCTGCCCGGCCGCCAGCTCCACCAGCTCGTTGACCAGGTCGGTCAGCTCCCGTGCCTCGTCCGTGAGGTCGGAGAGCAGCTCGTCGCGGACGTGCGGCGGCAGCTGGTCGTAGCGGCGCAGGGTGGACAGGTTCGTACGGAGCGACGTCAGCGGCGTGCGCAGCTCGTGCCCGGCGTCCTGGACCAGCCGGCGCTGGTCCTCCTCCGAGTGCGCGAGCCGCCCCAGCATGTCGTCGAACGCCCGGCCCAGCCGCCCCACCTCGTCCTGCCCGCCGACCGGCACCTCCATGTCGACCCGCCCCGTCGCCGCCACGCCCTCCGCGACGCCCGTCAGCCGCACCAGGCGGCCCGTGATCCGGCGCGCCAGCCACCAGCCCACGATCGAGGACGCGGCGATCAGCGCGGCCACGAACAGCACGGTCCGCTTCTGGAGATCGTTGAGCAGATCCTCGGTGTCGCTGAGCTGCTGGGCGACCTGCACCGCGCCCCGGCCGCCGCCGAGCGAGACCGTGGCCTGGCGGTAGTCGTCGCCCTCGACCTCGCCGCCCACGAACCGCACCACCCCGGCCCGGCGGTTCTCCGCCAGCGCCCGGTCCGTGGCGGACACCGGCAGCGTCGGCTGCCCCGTGTCCGCTATCCGCCCCTGGGCCCCGAGCACCTGGACGACCGTACGGGTGGGGCGGATCAGATCGTCCCGCGGCCCGTCGTGGTCCGGGTCCCCGGACACGTAGTCCGCGGGGAAGAGGGCCTTGTGCGTGACCTGCTGGCGCAGGTCCTGGACCACCTGCCGGAAGACCGACTGCTGGTCCACCCGCACCAGATGCGCCGCCGCGTCATAGCTGAGAAACCCCACCAGCCCCGTCACCACCGTCGTCACCAGCGCGAACGACGCGGCGAAGACGGTGCGCAGGCTCGGGCGGGGACGCGGCCGCAGACGCAGCTTCACGGGTCAGGACGCCCGCAGGGTGTAGCCGACCCCGCGCACCGTATGGATCAGCGGGGACAGCCCGGGCAGATCGACCTTCCGCCGCAGATAGCCGATGTAGACGGCCAGATTCTTCGAACCCGGCCCGAAGTCGTAGCCCCAGATCCGGTCGTAGATGACCGAGTGGTCCAGCACGATCCCCGCGTTGCGGACCAGCAGCTCCAAAAGGTCGTACTCGGTCCGGGTCAGCTCCAGCTCCCGCCCCGCCCGCCATGCCCGCCGCGCCGACGGCTCCAGCCGCAGATCCCCGACCTCCGGGACCGCCCCCGAGACCGTGGGGCCCGGCGCCACCCGGCGCAGCAGCGCCCGCAGCCGCGCGAACACCTCGTCCACGTCGAACGGCTTGGCCACATAGTCGTCCGCGCCCGCGTCCAGCCCCGCGATCCGGTGCGCCGTCTCCACCCGGGCCGTCAGCATCAGGATCGGCGTACGGTCGCCCTCGGCGCGCAGCACCCGGCACACGTCCAGCCCGTCCACGCCCGGCATCATCACGTCCAGCACGATCACGTCCGGCCGGCTCCGGTGCGCGGCGGCCAGCGCCTCCACGCCGTCGGCCACCGCCGTCACGCGGTAGCCCTCCAGCGCCAGGGCGCGCTCCAGCGCATGGCGGATGGCCCGGTCGTCCTCGGCGAGCAGCACGGCGTAATTCACCGGGCCAAGTCTGCCAAGGCGGCGTGGGGCCATCGCCGCTGCCCCCGTCCGCTCCGTCCCGTACGCACCGCTCGTCCCCCTTCTCTTACCCGGCTCTTAATGCGGTCACGCAGCCGGCTTACCTGCCTCGGCCACCGTGAACACCGCGCCGGGAGCGCACCGGAGAGCCGTACGGGGCTCCTGATCACCTCGATCGTCCAGCACTCCGGTGACGCGCCGCTCCCGACCGCGCAGACTGCTCGGCAGACCCCGGAAAGACACCGCATGAAGATCGCATTCCTGCTGCACAACGCCTACGGGATCGGGGGCGCCAACCGCACGACCTTCCACCTGGCGGCCGCCCTCGCCGCCGAGCGCCGCCACGGCCCGTACAGCAGGATCGCCGAGCGGCTGGCCGCGGACTATCTGCGCCGCTGCGCGGCCGACGTCATCATCGGCACCCGCCCCAGCGTCAACATCCACCTCGCCCGCTTCGGGCCCCGCCGGGCGCTGCGCATCGCACAGGAACACCTCTCGCTCGACGCCCACCCCGAGCGGCTCCGATGCGAACTGGCCCGGAACTACCGCTCGTTGGACGCCCTCATCACCACCACCGCAGCCGACGCCGCCGCCTACCGGGAACGGATGGAGCTGCCGGGCGTACGGATCCTGGCCCTGCCCGACTGCGTACCCGAGCCGCCCGGCCCGCCCTCCGACGGCACCGCGAAGGTCGTCGTGGCGGCCGGTCAACTCGCCCGCGGCAAGCGGTTCGACCTCCTCGTCGAGGCGTTCTCGGCCGTCGCCGCCAAGCGCCCCGACTGGCGACTGCGCATCTACGGCGGCGGCGCGGAACGCGACCGCCTCGAACTGCTCGTCGCCGGGCTCGGCCTCCGCCGCCACGTCGAACTCATGGGCCCGCACGCCCCGCTGGAGGCCGAATTCGCCAAGGCGTCCATAGCGGCCTCCGCCTCCGAGGCCGAATCCTTCGGCGTGACGATCGTCGAGGCCATGCGCTGCGGCCTGCCGGTGGTCTCCACCGACTGCCCGCACGGCCCCGCCGAGATCATCCGCGACGGCGTCGACGGGCTCCTCGTGCCGACGGGCGACGGCCAGGCCCTCGCCTCCGCCCTCCTCGACCTCATCGGCGACGCGCCCCGCCGCCACGCCATGGCCGCCGCCGCACTCGACGGCTCCCACCGCTTCGACCCCGCGCCGATCGCCCGCCGCTACGAGCGCCTCTTCGCCGAACTCGCCGCCACCAGGCGGCGGCGCGCCGTGCACCGCGCCTACGCCAGGCTCCGGGCCGCTGTCGCCGCCCGGAGCGGCGCACCGGAAGCCGATGGCGCCGACGACGCGGGGGCCGCGCCTCGTACGAACAGCGGCGAGAGAGGGGCCGGGCCCCGCGGCCCCGTACTGCGGTGGGCCGCGCCCCAGCCGGACGACCCCCGCTGCGCCGCCGCCGACACGCCTGCGGCCCTCCCCACCGTCCAGGCAAGGTCCCCCCGCCGCGCCGCCGTCGACAGCGCGGCGGCCACGGCACAGCGCCGGACCGTCATACGCGCGACGCGGCAGGGCGCCCGCCGAAGCCGGAGGGGGCGCGTCGGCGGCGGAGCGGCTGTGGCCCGCAGGACCGCTGCGCCGCGGGGCGCGCGCCGAGGGGCGCTTCCGCGGATACGCACACGTCGGCTGATACGTACACCTCGGAGGGGTGTCGCGCCAATGGGCGGTACGGGTCCGATGAACGTCTCCCGGATGCAGACGCGGCGGAGGGCCGCCACACGGGTGGGTACGCGCCGGGGGACTGCCCTGCTCTCGGGCGGACGCCGAGGAATGGCCTCACTCATGGGCACGGGCCGAGGGGCCGTACCGTTCGTCGCCTCGCTCACGGGGACGCGCCGCCGAGTCGTCGACCGGCTGTTCGCTCGGCGCCGGGCCGGGAACAGGGTCGCCGGGCCGCGGCGGGGCGGGGGACGGGCAGCCGGCTCGGAGGGGGCCGGGCGTTGGGGCCGTGCCGTCGCACGGCTTCTGGGGCGGCACGGTGGCCGCGGCAGCGGGCGTACGGCGGTCGGCGCCGAGTACGCCGGGCGGGACCGCCTGGCCTTCTTGCGGCTCGACGGGCCGCCGGCCGCCGGGAGCTTCTGCGGGACGCTCGCCAACCCGCGCTTCCCCCGCCCCTTCGGGGCCTGCGGAGAACCGGGGTGAGCTGTGAGGGTCGCATACGGCCGGGGGCCGGTTCGTGAATCTGCTGCACGCGGCGGTCTTCGGGGCGGTGCAGGGGGTCACCGAGTTCCTGCCCGTCTCGTCCAGCGCGCACCTGCGGATCGCGTCGGTGCTCACGGGGTGGCACGCCCCCGGCAGGGCGTTCACCGCGGCCACCCAACTGGGCGCGGAAGCCGCCGTACTGGTCTATTTCCGGCGTGACATCGGCGCGATGACGCGGGCGTGGGGACGTTCGTTCGTACGGCCCGCCGCACGCGCGGACCCCGGCGCCCGCCTCGGATGGAGCATCGCCGTGGGCAGCGTCCCCATCGGCGTGCTCGGCCCGGCGCTCCACGACACGCTCGCGCCCGCCTTCCACGACCTGCGGCTCGTCGCACTCGGCCTCATCGCCCTCGGCGTGCTCCTCGCGGCCGCCGACCACTGGGCGCGGGACGACCGCGCCGCGCCCGAGCCGCGATGGCGCGACACCGTCCTCATCGGCCTCGCGCAGACCCTGGCCCTGATGCCGGGGGCGTCGCGTACGGGCGGCAGCCTGGCCGCCGCGCTGTTCGCGGGGTACGGGCGGGCGGCGGCGGTGCGGTACTCGCTGCTGCTCGCCGTTCCCGCCGTGCTCGGCTCCGGGGCGTACGGGCTGGTGCGCGGTGCGGCCGCGCACAGCGGCGGGTACGTGCCGGGCGCGGTGGCGACGGCCCTGTTCGCGGCGGCCGTCGCCGCGGCGGTCGGGTACGCGGCGCTGACGTGGTTCATGCGGTTCATCGCGGCGCACACCTTCGGCGGGTTCATGGTCTACCGCACCGCCGCCGGGTTCCTGCTCCTCGCGCTGCTCGCCGCCGGTTCCCTGCCGGTCGTGGCCTGAAACCCCCAAGTCCGCGGCCGGACAGGGGCGGTGGCGGGCGGCGACCGCCGGGAATTGTCAGTGGTCTCTGGCACGCTCGGACCATGACCGAGATTCCCGTCGAGAACGCCGAGAACGCCGAGACCGCTGTGAATGCCGTGAACGCTGAGAATTACGCGTGGACCTGGGGCGACGGGGCGCGGACCGAGCCGCCGCTCACCGGCGACGAGCGGACCGCCCTCACGTCGTCGCTCGACTGGCACCGCGCGACGTTCGAGCTGAAGTGCTCCGGTGTGCCGGAGGACCGGCTGTCGGAGAAGGGCATCCCGCCGTCCGGGCTGAGCCTGCACGGGCTGGTCCGGCACCTCGCCGCGGTCGAACGCTGGTGGTTCCGGATCCAGTTCGCGGGGGAGCGGGTGCCGCAGCTCTACTACTCCGACGACGAGCCGAACCAGGACTTCGACGACGTGGACGGCGACGTGACCGTGGCCTTCGCGGTCTGGCGCGCGGAGTGCGAGCGGGCCCGCGAGATCGTCGCCGGGGCGGCCTCCCTCGACGCGACCGGAATCCGCCGACGCACCGGCGAGCCCATATCGCTCCGCCGGATACTCGTGAACATGATCGCCGAGTACGCCCGTCACAACGGCCACGCCGACCTGCTGCGGGAGCGGATCGACGGGGCCATGGGCCACTGAGGCACTGAGGCACTGAGGCGCTGAGGCACTGAGGGGGGCCTGGCTCATTGAGCGCGCTCCAAATCGGCCGGACCGTGGCTGACATGGAGCACTCGCGATGGCACAGCATGTCTGTTCATGTCCGTCGTTTCATGTTCGTCATTCCAGGGGGGAATCCGACCATGCGAAATGTCCTGCGAAGAGCCGCACCCGCCTCGATGCTCCGGGCCGCCGTGCGCCAAGCCGCCGTACGGTCCGTCGCCGTGCTGTGCGCGACCGCGGCCGCCGCCGCGGCGTCCCTGGCCACGGGGGAGCCGGCGCGGGCGAGGGAGCCGCGCCCCGGTACGTACCTCTATGTGGAGCGCGGCGACCCGAGCCGCATCGAGGTGCTGGACCGCACGACCGGGGAGGCGGGCGCGTACACCGCCATCGGCGGGGGCTATCCGCCGCCCGCCGGGCTGCGGCTCGCCGCCGACGGGCGGCACGGCTATCTGGCCTCGGACAAGTACCGGCGGGTCGTCGAGTACGACACGGCGGCGAGCCGGCTCGGCCGGACCTTCGACAGCGGCGGCAGGCTCGGCATCGACGCCGTCTCCTCGGACGGCTCCCGCGTCTATCTGCATGGGTACAGCCCCGGCGCCATCGAGGTCCTCGACACCGTCGGCGGCGCGAAGCTCCCGCCCATCGACATCGGGCGGCCCGTCGTCACCGCGGCCCTCAGCCCCGACGACGCGCTGCTCTACGCCATCGGCCGGGAGGACGGCGGAGCGGTGCACCTCGTCGACGCGGCCTCCGGCACGCTCCGCGCCACGGCCCCGGTCGAGGCCCCGTACCAGGTCGTCCCGGGCCCCGGCGGCCGCCTCGCGTACGTCACCACCTACCGGCAGGACGGCGGCGGCAAGCAGCTGCCCAGCCCCGTGGAGGTGATCGACGCCGCTTCGGGCGCCCCGGTCCGTACCATTGAACTGCCAGGAGTGGCGCGAAAGTTCGCGATATCGCCGGACGGGGACACGGGGTACGCGCAGCTGTGGGACGCGACCGGAACGCAGGTCATCGACCTCGCCACCGGCGCCGTCAGGAGGACGCTGACCGGCGCGGTGCAGTGGCAGTCGCTCGATCCGGACGGCAGCGCCCTGTACGGGTACCGGGGGACGGACCTCGTCGCTCTCGACACCGCGACCGGAGCTGTGCGCGTCCTGGTCGCCGACGCGCCGCGCGGTGCGGTCCAGGCGGCCCGTACCGCGCCCACGCCGGGACCGGTGCGGCTCGCCGCCGAATCCGCCGTGCTGGTGCGGAAGCCGCTCGGCGTCAGCGGCCTCGCCGCCGCTCTCGGCGACGGGGCGGCGCGGAGCCGGACCATCATCTTCCGTACGGTCTCCGGAACCGAACTGTGCCGCGCGGTCACCGACTTCACCGGCCGCGCCGCCTGCGACGCGCTCGCGCCGCCCGGCACGACGAGGAAGGAACTGCTGCGGGGCTACGAGGCGGTCTTCAAGGGCGACCTCCAATACGACCCGGCTCGGGCGCACGGGGCGATAGCCGAGTAGCCCGGCGCGGCAAAGCCGCTTATGAGGTCTTGCGTGGCCTTGTGGGTCCTAGGGGGTCTATAGATCTATAGGTCTTATGGGCCTTATGGGGTCGCCAGTGCCCGGCGCGGGGGCCGGTCGCAGGTTCGGACCGGACAGTGAAGGGAGGGGCTTCGGCGGACCGCCAGCAGCGCCATGTCGTCGGACGGCGGGCCGCCGACGTGCCATCGGACGTCACGGAGGAGGTGGTCGAGCAGCTCCTCCGGGGCCGCGCCGCCGAAACGGGCGAGGCGGGCAGCCGGGTCGTAGAAGACGCCGTGGGCGTCGCGCGCCTCGGTCACGCCGTCGGTGAGCAGGAGCAGCGTCGCGCCGACGGGCAGCGGCACCGTCTCGGTGGCCACGGGACCGGGGCTGAGCGCGCGCAGCCCGAGCGGCAGCCCGCGCCGCCTCGGCTCCAGGCGCCGCACGGTCCGGGGCCCGAGCAACAGGGGTGCGGGGTGGCCGAGGTTGAACAGTTGCACCGTCGCGCCGTCCGCCGGGATCTGCGCGAGGACGGCGGTGGCGAAGTGCTCGCCGCTGTCACCGGACCGGCCGAGGCCGACCCGGCCCGCCGTTCCGGCGCTCACCGCGTCCTCGCACGCGGGCGCCGTCTCCAAGGCGTCGGCCAGCGCGGACAGCGTGGG
>NZ_JBHVHQ010000252.1:0-10081 GCF_042800135.1 Streptomyces sp. NPDC057654
CCCCCACCTCACATGTGACGGCGCCCCAGCCAGCCAGGCCGGCGTTTGAGGCCGTCTTTTGCAGCCCGGCCGGCGTTTGAGGCCATCATGGACCCCTCGAAACGGAGGAAGGCCCCCATGAAGCGCAGTCACGACCCGGAGCCGGAAGCGGAGCGTCCGGACATCCCGACGCGGCTGCTGGTGCACGCCCTCGTACGAGAGAACGGCCTCGTCGACGCCGCCGAGCTCTACGCCGTAGCCGCCCAGCTCGGCATGACCGACCAGCAGGTCCGGCTGTGCGTCAAACGCCTCGTCACCGAAGGCGGCTTCACCCAGGAAGGGCGGGGGCGCAAGGCCGTCCTGCGCGCCGTCGCCGACGACACCGGAGCCATCGCGCCGGACGCCGACCACGTCCGCTACGCCTACTGCCAGGACCGCGGCGAGGCCCCGTGGAACGGCACGTGGCACCTGTTCGCCTTCGCCATCCCCGAGGCCCGCCGCACCGCCCGCGACGCCCTCCGGGAGACCCTGCTCCACCTGGGCGCCGCCCCGCTCCAGGGCGGCCTGTACGTCTGCGCCAACCCCATCGCCGAGCTGGTGGAGGCCCGCGCCCGGCACCTCGGCGTGCTCGACACCGTCACGTTCCTCACCAGCACCGACCTCCGCGTCGGCGAAACGGAAGAACCCCGGAAGCTGGCGGCGGCCATCTGGCCCCTGGACGAGATCGCCGCCCGGCACGAGCGGCTCGCCGCCTTCGCCCGTACCTGCGCGGCCCGGCTGTCCGGCGAGGAGCCCCTGTCCGGGACGGAGCAGCTCACCCTGGCGGTGGAGCTGGCCGCGGCGTTCGCGCGCGCCATGGACCCGGACCCGCTCCTTCCGCCGGAGCTGCTGCCGCAGCCCTGGCCCGGCAGCCGCGCCCGCCGCCTCGCCCAGGAGTGCTGGACGGCCCTGCAAGCCCTCCCGGACGCGCACGCCGCCGCCACGCCCCGCCTCTTCCGCCTCTACAGCGACGCGATCGCCCCGCCCAGCGCGCGATAGGGGCGTCAGAACAGCGTGCCCGCCTCCGGGGCCTCCAGTTCCGCCAGCAGCTCCGGGCCGTTGTTGCGGACGTTGCTCACCGCGGTGCCCACCGGGTACGCCCGTACGCCGCCCGCCGGCGGCGGAGCCAGCAGCGAGCGCAGTTCGTCGGCGTCCGTGCGCGCCGGGTCCAGCCACGCGTCCCACCGGTCCGCCGGAAGGGCGAGCGGCATACGGGGGTGGATGTCCGCGAGCGACCGCGGCCCCTCCCCTCCCCCGGCGCCCGCCAAAGGCGTCGTCTCCGCCTCGGTGGTGATCACGGTGCAGGTCGCCCACCACGCCTGGGGGTGGTCGGGCGGCAGCGTGGCGTCGCGCCAGAACTCGTACAGCCCCGCCATCGCCATGACCGACCCGTCGGCCGGCGTCACGAAGTACGGCTGCTTCCGCGGCCGCTTCTTGCGCCCCTGCTCCTCCAGCTGCCGCTCCGCGGCCTCCGTGACCCACTCGTAGTAGCCGTCGGCCGGTATCAGGCAGCGGCGGGCGGTGAAGGCCCGCCGGAAGGACGGCTTCTCGTGCACCGTCTCGGCCCGCGCGTTGATCATCTTGACGCCCACGTCGGGCGACTTGGCCCACGACGGTACGAGCCCCCAGCGCAGCGGCCGGAGCTGGCGAACCGGACGCGGGTCGGCGGCGTCTTTAAGAGGGCGTTCGAGCACCGCGTACACGCTCGTCGTCGGCGCGACGTTCCAGTCGGGAGCGAGCGTCTCCGCCGCGTCCCACTTCTCCACGCCGAAGGTTTCGACGAGATCCTCCGGCCGCCGACTGGCCGCGTACCGCCCGCACATACCCACTCCCTGACTGCCCCGGCCGGCGCCCGGCCCCGGACACCGCCATCACCGCGTACCCGCCATGACCGACTCGCCTACGACTCGCGTCCAACCCTGACAGACGCCGCCGAGCGGCGGGAACCGGCCGCTTACCGGCCCCGTGCCGCCGGGTGCCACACTTCCACGACCGACCAAGGAGCCGCCCCCGTATGGACAGCACGCAAACCGCCGATCTGTGGGACCGCGTCTTCGGCACCCAGCCGGACCCCTCCTCGTGGCTGGTGATCGTCACCGCGGCCGTCGCGCTCGCGGCCGTCGTCCCGCGCCCGGTGTGGCTGCTGACCCGTAACGCGATCACCATCGCGCACGAGGGCGGCCACGGCCTCATAGCCCTGCTCAGCGGCCGCCGCCTGGACGGCATCCGGCTGCACTCGGACACCTCCGGGCTGACCGTGAGCCGCGGCAAGCCGCACGGCCTCGGCATGATCCTCACCGCCGCCGCGGGGTACACCGCGCCGTCCCTGCTGGGGCTGGCCGGGGCCTGGCTGCTGGCCGCGAACCACATCACCGCCCTGCTGTGGGGCGCGACGCTGCTGCTCCTCGCGATGCTGGTGATGATCCGCAACGCGTACGGGGTGCTGACGGTGGTGCTCGCGGGGGCCGCCTTCGTCCTGGTGTCGTGGCTGACGGGACCGGACGTGCAGGCGGCGTTCGCGTACGGCGTCGTGTGGTTCCTGCTGCTGGGCGGCGTGCGTCCGCCTTTCGAGCTGCAACGCAAGCGCCGTTACGGCGGTGCGCCGGACTCCGACGCGGACCAGTTGGCCCGGCTCACGCACGTACCGCCGCTGCTGTGGCTGTCGCTGTTCCACGTCGTGTCGCTGTGCTCGCTGATCGGCGGCGGCCGCTGGCTGCTCGGGGTGTGACTGCTTCCGCAGCCCCCGCCCCCTTACCAGCCGTACATTTCGCCCAAGTTTCGACGTATTTGATCAAGTTTCTCCCTCCCGGAGAGCCACTAAGGTAAAGACATGACCGAGAGCCCCGCGCACCCCGCCCTCTGGCCCGCCCCGCTCGCCACGGGGGCCGTCGACGCGACCGTCACCGTGCCCGGTTCGAAATCGGTCACCAACCGCGCGCTCGTGCTGGCCGCCCTGGCCGCCGAGCCGGGCTGGCTGCGCCGCCCGCTGCGCTCCCGCGACACCCTGCTGATGGCCGAGGCGCTGCGCGCGATGGGCGTCGGCATCGAGGAGGGCGTCGGCCCGGACGGCAGCGGCGAGGCCTGGCGGGTGATCCCCGCCGGGCTGCACGGCCCGGCCACCGTCGACGTCGGCAACGCGGGCACCGTGATGCGCTTCCTGCCGCCCGTCGCGGCCCTCGCCGGCGGCCCGATCCGCTTCGACGGCGACCCCAGGTCGTACGAGCGTCCGCTGAACGGCGTCATCGACGCCCTCCGCACGCTCGGCGCCCGCATCGACGACGACGGCCGCGGCGCGCTCCCGATGACCGTGCACGGCGGCGGCGCCCTGGACGGCGGCGCGGTGCGCATCGACGCCTCCTCGTCCTCCCAGTTCGTCAGCGCCCTGCTGCTCTCCGCGCCGCGCTTCAACCAGGGCGTGGAGGTGCGCCACGTGGGCGGCGCGCTGCCCTCGATGCCGCACATCCGGATGACTGTGGACATGCTGCGGGCGGCGGGCGCGCGGGTGGACACCCCGGAGTCGGGCGGCGAGCGCGACATGTGGCGGGTCTCCCCCAGCGCCCTGCTCGGCCGCGACCTGACCGTCGAGCCCGACCTGTCCAACGCCCAGCCGTTCCTGGCCGCGGCGCTGGTCACCGGCGGCCGGGTCACCATCCCCGACTGGCCCGAGCGCACCACCCAGCCCGGCGACGCGCTCCGCGAGATCTTCACCGCCATGGGCGGCTCCTGCGAGCTGACCGAGGAGGGGCTGACCTTCACCGGCACCGGCTCCGTGCACGGCATCGACATCGACCTCGGCGAGGTCGGCGAGCTGACGCCGGGCATCGCGGCCGTCGCGGCGCTCGCCGACTCCGAGTCCGTACTGCGCGGCGTCGCCCATCTGCGGCTGCACGAGACGGACCGGCTGGCGGCGCTCGTCAAGGAGATCAACGGGCTGGGCGGCGACGTCACCGAGACCGCCGACGGCCTGCGCATCCGCCCGCGCGCGCTGCACGGCGGCGTCTTCCACACCTACGACGACCACCGGCTGGCCACCGCCGCCGCCGTCCTCGGCCTCGCCGTCGACGGGGTCCAGGTCGAGAACGTGGCGACGACCGCCAAGACGCTCCCCGACTTCCCGGAGATGTGGACCGGGATGCTGGGGTCGGTGACCGGGGCGGCGACGGTGTCGAGAGCCTGAGAGACCGAGACCGCCGCGATGCGCCGCTACGGCAAGAACCCCGACGAGGACGACGTCCGCGTCCGCCCCAACCGCAAGGGCAACCGCCCCCGCACCAATATCCGCCCCAAGCACGAGGACGCCGCCGAGGGCTTCGTCCTCACCGTCGACCGCGGCCGGCTCACGGTCCTGGTCGAGGACCGCTCGATCCACGCGATGAAGGCCCGCGAGCTGGGCCGCAAGGGCGTGGTCGTCGGCGACCGGGTCGCGGTGGTCGGCGACCTCAGCGGTGCCAAGGACACGCTCGCCCGGATCGTACGGGTCGAGGAGCGCACGTCCGTGCTGCGCCGTACGGCCGATGACGACGACCCCTTCGAGCGGGTCGTCGTCGCCAACGCCGACCAGCTCGCGATCGTCACCGCGCTGGCCGACCCCGAGCCGCGCCCCCGGCTCATCGACCGCTGTCTGGTGGCCGCCTACGACGCGGGGCTCGAACCGCTGCTCGTGCTCACCAAGTCGGACCTCGCGCCCGCCGACACGCTGCTGGAGTCGTACGGGACGCTCGGCGTCCGGTACGTCGTCACCAGCCGCGAGGAACTGGCCGACGGCGCCGCCGCGGACCGGGTGCGCGAGCGGCTCACCGGGCGGACGACCGCGTTCGTCGGCCACTCCGGGGTCGGCAAGACGACGCTGGTCAACGCCCTGGTGGCGGCGGACCGTCGGCGGGCCACCGGCCATGTCAACGCGGTCACCGGGCGCGGCCGGCACACCACGACGTCCGCGCTCGCCCTGCCGCTCCCGGACGGCGACGGCTGGCTGATCGACACTCCGGGCGTACGGTCCTTCGGACTGCACCACGTGGACCCCGCGCGGGTCGTCCTGGCCTTCCCGGACCTGGTGCCGGGGACGGAAGGCTGCCCGCGCGCGTGCAGCCACGACGAGCCGGAGTGCGCGCTCGACCAGTGGGTGGCCGACGGCCACGCGGATCCGGCCCGGCTCTACTCCCTGCGACGGCTGCTCGCGACGCGGGAGCGGCGGGAAGGCGATTGATCGTCTACGTTTGCGAATGACCGCGCGCGGCGACCGGATGAACATACCGGCGCCGGCGGGCGGTCGTGCGGATGGGAACGGAAGCGGGAACGACCGGGAGGAAGAACTGATGGCGTGGCTGCTGGTGGTGGTCGCCGGTCTGCTGGAAACCGGCTTCGCCGTCTGTCTCAAGCTCTCGCACGGCTTCACCCGGCTCTGGCCCACCGTCGCGTTCGCCGCCTTCGCACTGGGCAGCTTCGGCCTGCTGACGCTGTCGCTGCGCAAGCTCGACGTGGGTCCGGCGTACGCGGTGTGGACGGGCATCGGCGCGGCGGGCACCGCCATCTACGGCATGATCTTCCTCGGCGACCTGGTCTCCACGCTGAAGCTCATCTCGATCGGCTTCGTGATCGTGGGCGTCATCGGCCTCCAGCTCTCCGGCTCGGCCCACTGACGCGACTCAGCGCCTTTCCCGGCGCCGGGGCTCACCAGTCGCGGCCGAGGAGCGCGCGGACCAGCCGGGCCACGTGCTCGGCGGCGGCCCGGTCCGCGGCGGTCTCGCCCGGCGCGGCGTCGCCGGGAGCTTCCGGAGCCACTGGTTCCGCAGATTCCGCCGATTCCGCCGGGGCCACCACGTACGACAGAGTCATCCGGACGGCAGCCTCGCAGGCCCGTACCGCGTCCCCGACGGTCGCCGCGCCCTTCACCGCGTTCTCCTCCAACACGCCGACGGCCCGGTCCCGGACAAGCTCGGCGAGGACCTGCGGCGGGGGCACCGCGCCGCGCTCCAGCTCCGGCCGCGGCGTGGCGCGCCACACCGTACGGGCCGGGGCCGCGGGCGTCGCGACGGCGGGCAGCCGCTCGCTGCGGCAGCCGGTGAGGGCGGCCCGTACGAGCGGATTCGCGCGGGCCGCGTGCAGGGTCCAGGCGGTCACGGCCGCGCAGCAGTCCCCGGCGTCGGCCCCGTCGCGCGCGGCGGTGTCGGCGAGGGCCCGCGTCACGCCGCCGAGGTAGGCGTCGGCCTCGCGCCGCACCAGGGCGCGCGCCAGGCCGTCCTTGCTGCCGAACTCGTTGTAGAGGGTCTGCCGGGAGACCCCCGAGGCCGCCGCGACGTCGACCATCCGGACCCCGGCCCACGGCCGGGAGACGAGTGCGGAGAAAGCTGCGTCCAATAAGGCTTCACGCGCTGTAGGCATCGTCGCCTCCCCGGCCGGGCTGCTCGCCCGGCGGCTGTGGGGCACAGAATTGACTCGCCGCCAGACGGTGTCAAGGGACCTGACGGGCAACGGACCGCGACGCGGGTAGTGTTCGGCTATGCCCGACTTCCACGATGATCTGCGTCTCGCCCATGTCCTCGCGGACGCCGCCGACGCGGTGACCATGGACCGGTTCAAGGCGCTCGACCTGAAGGTCGAGACGAAACCGGACATGACGCCGGTGAGCGAGGCCGACAAGGCGGCCGAGGAGCTGATCCGCGGTCACCTCCAGCGGGCGCGGCCGCGCGACGCGGTCCTCGGCGAGGAGTTCGGCAGCGAGGGCAGCGGCCCGCGCCGCTGGGTGATCGACCCCATCGACGGCACCAAGAACTATGTGCGCGGCGTGCCGGTCTGGGCGACGCTGATCTCGCTGATGGTCCAGGGCGAGGGCGGCTTCCGGCCCGTCGTGGGTCTGGTGTCGGCGCCCGCGCTGGGCCGTCGGTGGTGGGCGGCGCAGGACTCGGGCGCGTTCACCGGCCGGAGCCTGCTGTCGGCCAGTCGGCTGACCGCCTCCCGGGTGGAGCGGATCGGCGACGCGTCGTTCGCTTACTCCTCGCTCTCGGGCTGGGAGGAGCGCGGACTGCTGCCGGGCTTCCTCCAGCTGGCGGGCGACTGCTGGCGCACCCGCGGCTACGGCGACTTCTGGCCGTACATGATGGTCGCCGAGGGCTCGGTGGACATCTGCGCGGAGCCGGAGCTGTCGCTGTGGGACATGGCGGCGAACGCGATCATCGTCGAGGAGGCGGGCGGGCGCTTCACGGGGCTCGACGGGCGGCCGGGCCCGCACAGCGGTGACGCCGCCGCTTCCAACGGGATCCTCCATGACGACCTGCTGAATTATCTGCGCCCCTGACGCTCCCCTTGTTGCGGCCGTCCTCGGCGTGTGAATATGAGAGCCCCCACGCTTGTGAACTTGTGAATCCCTTCACGGATCGGATTCGTTCACCAAGGAGGTGGCTCCGCCCATGCTCGTCCGCGACGCCATGAGCACGGTGGTCCTCACCATCGGCCCCACGCACACACTCCGCCAGGCGGCCCAGCTGATGTCCGCCCGCCGGGTGGGCGCGGCGGTGGTCCTGGACCCCGACACCAGCGGGCTCGGCATCCTCACCGAGCGGGACGTGCTCAACGCCGTCGGCGCCGGCCAGGACCCGGACCGCGAGACCGCTTACACCCACACCACCACCGATGTCGTCTTCGCGGGCCCGCGGTGGACGCTGGAGGAGGCCGCCTACGCGATGTCGCACGGCGGCTTCCGGCATCTGATCGTCCTCGACGGCGACGGGCCGGTCGGGCTGGTGTCGGTGCGCGACATCATCCGCTGCTGGGCCGTCGCCCCGGCCGCGGCGACGGCGGAAGCGGACGCGGTCCCGGCCTGATCCCGGAGCCGCGCCCGTAAGCCCGTACACCTTTTCAAAGACATGTTTTCCACGGCATGCGGAGAGGCCGGAGCCCCATGGCGTCCGGCCTCTCCGGTCTTTCGGCAAGCGTCCGTCAGCCGCGCAGGGCCTGGACGGCGGCCTCCAGCCGCTTGCCGAAGTCGGGGTCCGCCTGGCGGAAGTTGTCGATGGCGCGCTTGGCGATGTCGTCGCGCGACACCTTCGAGATGAAGCCCGCCAGGTTGTCGACCAGGCGGCCCTTCTCGTCCTCCGTCATCAGCCGGTAGAGGTTGCCCGCCTGCACGAAGTCGTTGTCCTCGGCGTGCGAGGGCGCCTCCGTCTGCCCGGTCTGCCCGGTGACGGCGCTGGGCTGCCACACCGCCTGCCCGGTCTCCTTGGGCCCGCCGAAGCTGTTGGGCTCGTAGTTCTTCGACCCGCCGTGCCGGCCGTCGTACGCGTAGCCGTCACGGCTGTACGTACGGGCCTCCGTGGCGTGCGGGCGGTTCACCGGCAGGTGGTCGGCATTGATGCCGACGCGGTAGCGGTGGGCGTCGCCGTAGGCGAAGAGGCGGCCCTGGAGCATCTTGTCGGGGGACGGGCCGATGCCCGGCACGAAGTGCGCCGGCGAGAAGATCGACTGCTCGACCTCGGCGAAGATGTTCTCGGGGTTGCGGTTGAGCTCCAGCTTCCCGATCTCGATCGGCGGGTAGTCCTCGTGCGGCCAGATCTTGGTCAGGTCGAACGGGTTGAAGCGGTAGTTCGCCGCCTCGGCCGCCGGCATGATCTGCACCTGCACGGTCCAGGACGGGAAGTCGCCGTTCTCGATGGACGTGCGCAGGTCACGCTGGTGGCTGTCCGCGTCCTCACCGGCGAGCTTCGCGGCGTCGTCGGCCGTCAGGTTCTTGATGCCCTGGTCGGTCTTGAAGTGGTACTTGACCCAGAAGACCTCGCCGGCCGCGTTGTTCCACTGGTACGTGTGCGAGCCGTAGCCGTTCATGTGGCGGAACGAGGCGGGGATGCCGCGGTCGCCGAAGAGCCAGGTCACCTGGTGGGTGGCCTCCGGGCTCAGCCCCCAGAAGTCCCAGACGTTGTCCGCCTCCTGCGAGCCCGTGTACGGGTCCCGCTTCTGGGTGTGGATGAAGTCGGGGAACTTGATGGCGTCCTTGATGAAGAACACCGGGGTGTTGTTGCCGACGAGGTCGTAGTTGCCGTCCTCGGTGTAGAACTTCAGCGCGAAGCCGCGCGGGTCGCGCACCGCGTCCGCCGAGCCGAGGTTGCCCGCCACGGTGGAGAACCGCAGGAAGGTCTCGGTCTGCTTGCCCACCTCGGAGAGGAACTTCGCGCGGGTCCACTGCGACACGTCGCGGGTCAGCGTGAAGGTGCCGTACGCACCGGCGCCGCGGGCGTGCACGATGCGCTCCGGAATGCGCTCGCGGTTGAAGTGCGCGAGCTTCTCCAGCAGCGACTGGTCCTGAATCAGGACCGGCCCGCCGATGCCGGCGGACTCGCTGTTCTGGTTGTCCGCGACCGGCGCTCCCGCCTCCGTGGTCAGCGGTCCGGTGGTCTCGCTCTGAACCGACACGTGTGCCTCCTGATTCATGTCCTGTCCCATGGCCTCAGCCGTTGCCGATCCTACATTGGACAATGTCTAAGTCAAGAAGAACTGAAAAGTCATACGGATTCCGGCCGTGGACTGTTCCGCTGCTACGCTGGTGGCTATCTGACTGATAGGTGATGGGCATGAGTGACCTGCTGGAACGACTCCGGGGACGCGGCTGGCGGCTGACCGCGCAGCGACGCGTCGTCGCCGAGGTCCTCGACGGGGACCACGTGCATTACACCGCCGACGAAGTGCACGCGAAGGCGGCCGACCGGCTGCCCGAGATCTCCCGCGCGACCGTGTACAACACGCTCGGCGAGCTCGTGTCGCTGGGCGAGATCATCGAGGTCAGCACGGACGGCCGGGCCAAGCGGTACGACCCGAACGCCCACCACGCCCACCAGCACCTGGTGTGCGCGCGCTGCGGCACGATCCGGGACGTGCACCCCTCGGGCGACCCGCTGGCGGACCTCCCCGCCGAACAGCGCTTCGGCTTCGAGGTCTCCGCCGTGGAGGTCACCTACCGCGGGGTCTGCCCCAACTGCGCCTCGGCGTAGGAAAAACGGCGGGCCGACCGGCCGGGCAGCCCTGCCGCCCGGCGGTTTTCACCTGACATGACGAAGGCCCGGATCCTGATCGGATC
>NZ_JBHVHQ010000253.1:0-10056 GCF_042800135.1 Streptomyces sp. NPDC057654
GCCCGTGCCCTCTTCGACGAGCGGCCCGGCCGCGGCGGCCACCAGCCCGCCGAGCCGGAAGACGCCGCGCCCCTCCGCCGCCGGCCCTGCGAGCTCGAACTCCCAGCCGAACAAGGCTCCGTAGAAGGCGGCGGCCGCCTCGACGTCGGGGGTCGCGAGGTCGACCCGGACCGGTGCGCCCAGGACGTGATCGGTCGTAAGCATGAGCTGATCCTCCGACCTGCCGGTGGTGAACGAGTCTGTGGTGAACGGGCCTTGACCGAGCTGGTGTGCCGAGCGGTTCCCAGCATGGCAGGAGGCACTGACAACGGCCCTGCCCGAGCCGGTCGCGGTGCCCGCCGCTCACCCGTCACGCCCGGCGCGACTCCTTTGCCCGCTTGACGCGCGGGCAGCCGCGGCGTATGAGAAATCACCGTCGACGGGCCGTTGTCTCATTTCTCCCGGAAACCGCAAGTCGTGATCCGGACGATTCCCTCCATGGATGCAATCTCCCTCCGATTTCCAGAAATGATCAGTAAGCGGTCAGGCAGAATTCTCGGGCACCGAACAGATCCGGCAGCGGGACCCGAAACGGGACCGGAAACGGGACCGGCAGCGGAACCGACACGAGAATCAGGGAGAAGCCGTGAACCGAGAGCGAAGATTCGGCCGCAGAAGACTCTTACAGGCAGGGCTCGGCGTCGGCGGCGCCGCTCTGACGGCGAATCTCCTGCCCGCCCTGCCGGGCCCGCAGGGCCGGACCGCCTGGGCCGTGCCCGCCGAGGCGCCCCCCGGAGCGGAGCTCCTCGGCGGCTTCCCCGACTGGAGCAGATACGCGCGACTGGCCGACGCCACCTTCGACGACGACGCCGAGGCCGGCGCCCTGAAGCCGGTGATCGCCGCGCTCAAGGCGCAGCACGTCAGCGTGATCGAGGTCGACACCATCCTGTCGAACTGGCTGACGGACGCCCAGTACACCGCGCACCTGAAAACGATCAAAACCTTCGTGGGCCTGGCGCACCAGTCCGGCATACGGGTCGTCATGTATTACCCGTCACTGGAATTGATCAGCGCCGGCGGCGAGAAGGGCCCCTCGTTCTACAAGAACAGCAACGGAAAGGCATGGGTGCAGCGCTCCCTGGACGGGAAGCCCAATGTCTTCTACGGCAGCCTGGTCGTATGGGTGGACCCCGGCGACGAAAGCTGCTGGATGAGCCCCAACTCCCCGTGGCGCGACTACTACCTGGGCCGGATCAAACTGCTCGCGGCCACCGGCGTCGACGCGATCTGGCCGGACGTGCCGATCTACTTCGACGGCGCGGCCGACTGGTGCGACGCCTCCACGTGGGCCGCGACCGCCTTCAAGGCCGACACCGGCCTCGACCTGCCGGCCAAGAAGGACTTCGGCAACCTCGCCTTCCGCCGCTTCGTCGAGTGGCGTCACCGCAATCTGCACCAGTGGCAGGTCGATATCGCCGCCGCCGGCGCGTCCGTCAACCCGGACCTGGTCACCTTCTCCGAGACGGTGAGCATGGACTACCAGTACGCCACCCTGATCGGGCTCGACGGCGCGTACACCCGGCAGACGCCGGGGCTCAGCCAGTGCTGGGAGGTGGACATCCTCAGCAACTACGACGGGATGCGGCACGCCACCGCCTCCGACTGGACCTGTCTGATCTCGATGTACAAGTACGCGCGGGCCGCCAGCGGCGCGAAGCCCGCCTGGGC
Source organism: Streptomyces sp. NPDC057654 (assembly GCF_042800135.1). Classification (NCBI taxonomy): domain Bacteria; kingdom Bacillati; phylum Actinomycetota; class Actinomycetes; order Kitasatosporales; family Streptomycetaceae; genus Streptomyces; species Streptomyces sp. NPDC057654. The sequence continues at coordinate 1,708 of NZ_JBHVHQ010000253.1, forward strand.
GTTCTCCTACGGCTGGAAGGCCGACGACGCCTCCCTGGTGATGGCCGAGGTGCTGGCCGCGGGCTGCAACGCGTACGAGGTCAAGACGCCGTTCAAGAGCGACAGCGCCGACCTCCCGATGCGCACCCGCATGTACGGCTTCGTCGAGGCCCACGAGAAGCAGCTGTACGACGCCACGCCCCTGGCGGACGTCGGCGTCTACCACTCCGCCGCCTCCCGCGACTTCGTCAGCCCCTCGCCGGGCAACGGCATGTACGTCAATACCAAGAAGCCCGCCGGGGTCAAGGAGTGGTGGGCCAGCGAGGCGGAGGAGAGCTGCACCCGGCAGCAGTGGCTCGGCGAGTTCCGCGGCACCGTCAAGGCCCTGGTCTTCGAGCACATCCCGTTCACCACCGTGACCAGCCCCGGGCTCACCGCCGCCGACCTGACCGGCTACCGGGCGCTGCTGCTGCCCAACCTCCAGGCCGTCTCGGACGCCGAGGCCGAGGTGCTGCGCGGCTTCGTCTCGGGCGGCGGCACCGTTGTGATCACCGGCCCGGCGCCCACCGCGTACGACCAGCTGGGCACGGCCCGCGCCGAGCTGGCCCTCGCCGACGTGCTCGGCTTCCGCAAGGCCGACCCGCTGCCCGTGAGCAAGGAGAACCGGTTCGGCTCCGGCGTCTGCTGGTACTTCAAGGCACTCCTGGGCCACAGCTACCTGGCCAACACCGACCAGGCCAGCGCCGACCAGCTGCTCGCCCCGGTCCGCGCGGCGGCCCCGGCGCGGGTCAAGCTCACCGGCGACCGCCGTATCCACCTGGAGGCGAGCCGGCTTGGCGACGACACCATCGTGCAGCTGGTCAACTTCACCGGCTTCGGGGACGCCCCGGCCGCCTTCAAGGTCACCCCGGCGGCCTGCTCGGTCTCGCTCGTCGTCCCGGCGGGCAAGCAGGTGAAGTCGGCCACGGTCAGCTCGCCGGACGGGCCCTCGCCCGCCCCGCAGCCGGTCTCCTGGACGGTCTCCGGCAACGAGGCCACCGTCGCCCTGACCGTCACCCAGTACTCCCTCCTGGCGATCACCACGGGCTGACCGCTCCCGCCTACGCCCCGGGGACGCGGATACGCCACAGCGACGTCGGCCGCTCCTCGTCCCCGGGATGGGACTCGAACGCGATCCACCGCCCGTCCGGCGACCAACTGGGCGCGCCGTCATAGCTGTTGTTCCGCGTCACCCGGACCGGCCGGCCGCCGTCGGCGGACATCACGAAGATCTGCGGTATCTCCAGCCCGCCCGAGGTGGAGGAGAAGACCACCGAACGGCCGTCCGGCGACCAGCTGGCGTCGGTGTGCTCGCCCGCGCCCGCGGTGAGCCGCCGCAGCCCGCCGCCGTCCGCGTTCATGACGTACAGCGCCCACGCGTCGCTGTGCTGCTCGCGGCGCTGGAAGACGAGCCGGTCGCCTCGCGGGGACCAGTTGGGCTGCCGGTTGTCCGTACCGGTGGCGGGGCCGTTCAGCAGCCGGGTCTGCCCGCTGCCGTCCCGCCGGACCTTCCACAGGGAGCCGAGCGCGGACCGCTCCGGCCGCGCCTCCTCCTCCCTCTCGTCACCGTCGCCTTCACCGTCTTCCGGATCCGCTGACTCCGGCTCCTCCCGCTCCACGCTCTCCTGGAAGGCGATCCAGTCCCCGCGCGGCGAGAAACTGGGCTCCAGATACCCCGAGTCGCCGCCGTGCCGCGTCACTCTCGCGGGCTTCCCGCCGGGCGGCAGCACCCAGATCTCGTCACGGTCCGCCCGGTCGGAGGCGAACGCCACCCCGGCGGACGGGTGCCAGCTGGAACCGGGCAGGTTCACGGCGGCCTGACCGGACTCGTCGAGCAGCGTCCGGGAACCGCCGCGTGCCGCGCGGGCGGACGGCTGCCCGTCGGTTCCCGGCGGGAGCACCCGCAGCGCGGCGGCGCCCGCGTTGTAGCCGTCGTGGAAGAGCGTGAACAGCATCGACTTCCCGTCCGGCGAGAACGCGGGGTTCTGCGCGCTGGTCCGGCCGCCCGCGCGGTACATCAGCTCGGCTCCGTCCCCGCGCTTCGCCCGCTTCTCCGCCGGCCCCGTGGGACTCCCGGACCCGGTCGGCCCCTTCGACGTGGCCGGCCTCGTCGGCTTCTTCGACTCGGCTTCCCTCGTCGGAGCGTCCGACCCGGTGGGCCCGTGCGGGCGCGGCGGGCCGGCCTGTGAGCCGCACGCCGTCAGAACGAGGGCGGACAGGAGGGCTGCGACGTACGGACGGCTGCGCATCGCCCCGACAGTAGCGGAGTCAACTCCCGTACCACTAGCGCGAATTGGCGAATCGTTCATTCCTCTACGCGAGTACGTCCTCCGCCCGGATGGGCAGTGCCCGGTGCCGCCGGCCCGTCGCGTGATGGATCGCGTTGGCGATGGCGGGCGCCACCCCCACCAGCGCCACCTCGCCGCACCCCTTCACCCCGAGCGGGTTGACCAGCGGGTCGGGCACGTCGATGAAGTCGACGTCGATCCGGCCGGCATCGGCGTTGACGGGGACGAGGTACTCGGCCAGATCGGCGTTCTGGAACCCGCCGAAGCGGGGTTCGGGCTCGCTGCGCTCGCGCAGCGCCGCCCCGATGCCAGACCACACCGCCGCGGATCTGCGACGCGGCGGTCACCGGACTCGCGACCCGGCCGCAGTCCACGACGCTCACCACCCGCTCCACCCGGACCCGCCCGATGTCCGGTTCCACGTGGACCTCCACGAAGTGGGCGATGAAGCTGAACGCCGTGAAGCCGGGGTACTCGGGCCCGGCCGGAGTGGGCAGCCCCGCCCGCAGCCGGTCGGCGGCCTGCGCGGACTGGCCCGGCGGGAGGGAAACCGCCTCCGCCACGGTCTCCGGACGCCCGGCGGCAGCCGTCGAAGCCGCCGCCGCGACCGTATCGACAGGCCCCTCGTCCGGCGCCCCGAGCCGGGCCCGCAGCTTCCGCAGCGCGGCGTGGACCGCGGGCAGCGCCGTGGCCGTCCCCCAGGAACCGGCGGTCAGATGCTGCGGCACCCCGCCGGTGTCGCCGACCCCGATCCGTACGCGCGCGGCCGCGATCCCCAGGTCCAGGGCGACCGTACGGGCGATCGCCGTCCGCAGGCCCTGTCCCATCTCGTGCCCCGACACCTCGACGGCGATCCCGCCGTCGGCCGTCAGCCGCAGCCGCGCGACGGCGGGGCCCGCGGAGGCGCGGTACGCACCGGCTGCGACGCCCCACCCGACGAGAGCGCCGTCGGCCGCGCTCATCGAGCCGGGACGCGGCGTACGGACCGCCCAGCCGAACAGCTCCGCGCCCCGGCGCAGACACGCGGCGAGATGGCGGGAGGAGAACGGCCGCTGCGTCACGGGGTCCACGCCGGTGTCGTTCGCCAGCCGCAGCGCCACCGGGTCGCGGCCCGTGGCGCAGGCGATCTCGTCCACCGCCGATTCGAGGGCGAACACGGCGGCGTGCTCGAAGGGGGCGCGCATGAACCCCGGCGTCTGCACATCGGTGCGGGTCAGCCGCTGATGGCCCCGGAAGTCCCCGATCCCGTACATGCGCGCGGTGACGGAGGTGAAGTCGGAGGCGAACAGGTCGTGCCGGGACGTCTGCTGCCGGGTCTCGTGGACGAGGGCTGTGAGGAGCCCCGAACGGTCGGCGCCGAGCCGTATCCGGTGGCGGCTCGCGGGCCGGAACGTACTCCCGTGGAACGTCTGCGTCCTGGGCACGACGAGCTTCACCGGCCTGCCGAGCCGGCGCGCGGCGACGGCCAGCGGGCCGACGTGCGACTGGAGCCACGTCTTCTGCCCGAAACCGCCGCCGACCTGCGGGGAGACCACGCGGATACGGGCCGGGTCGACGCCCAGCTGGCGGGCCAGACCGTGCCGCACCGCCTCCGAGTTCTGTGTGCACTCGTGCACGACGAGGTCGTCGCCGCGCCACTCGACGACCGTGCCCAGCAGCTCCATCGGGACCTGGTGCTGCGGGCGGATGTCGTACTCCGCGTCGAACCGCACCGGGCTCCGCGCGAACGCCGCGTCGGCGTTGCCCACCGACGTGTCCGCGAACATCGGCTGAGGAAGGGCCGTCGCCTGCCCCAGCGTCTCGCCGCCCGGCGCGTCGAGCGTCACGGCCACCGGCTCCTCCTCGTACCGCGCCTCGATCAGCGCGGCCGCCTCGGCGGCCGCGACCAGGGTCTCGGCCACGACCAGCGCGATCGGCTGGCCGCGGTAGGCGATCCGGTCGTCCAGCAGCGGTTGCAGGGTCTGGAAGCCGTAGCCGCCGGTCAACCGGTAGCCCGCGGGGCGCAGTTCGTGCTCCTCGAAGCGCGTCGCGACCAGCAGCACGCCCGGCACGGCGCGGGCCGCCGAAGTTTCGACGTGCGTGACGCGGCCCCTGCCGACGGTCGCGACGGCGAGCATGGCGTGCGCGAGAGAGGGCGGCGTACGGTCCGCGCTGTAGCGGGTCGCACCGGTCACCTTCTCGTAGGCGTCGACGCGGGGGAGCGGGGCATCGGCGCGCGGGGCCGGGGCGCGGGGGAGCGGAGCACTGGGATCCGATGCGCTCATGAGGTGCCCCGTTCCGCGGCCGTGCGCAGCGCTCGGGCGACGACGCGCGCCCCGAGGCGGATCCTGAAGGCGTTGTGAGTGCCCGGCCGGGCGTCCGCGAACGCGGCCTCCCCCGCGCGTACGGCCCTCTCCTCCGTCAACAGCTCGCCCACGACCGCCCGTTCGGCCGCTTCGGACCGCCAGGGGCGCGTGGCGACGCCGCCCAGCGCGATCCGGCAGTCCGCGACCCGGCCCCGGCCGTCGAAGCCGAGCACCACGGCGGCGGACGCCAGCGCGAAGGCGAAGGACTCGCGGTCCCGGACCTTGTGGAAAACGGACGCGCGCCCGGCGGGCGTGGTAGGGACGCGGATGCGGACGATGAGTTCGCCCGCGCCGAGGGTGTGCTCCCGGTGCGGGGCGTCGGCCGGGTCCCGGTGCAGGTCGGCCAGTGCGATCGTACGGGCGCCATGGGGCCCGTACAGGTCGAGGCGGGCGTCGAAGGCGAGCAGCGCCACCGCCCAGTCGCCGGGGTAGGCGGCGGTGCAGGCGCCGTCCGCGCCGAGCACGGCGTGGCCCCGGTCGAGGCCGCCGCGGGCCGCGCAGCCGCTGCCCGGCCGCCGCTTGTCGCAGGGGAACGCCTCACCGCCGCGGAAGTAGCCGCACCGGGTGCGCTGGAGCAGATTGCCGCCCACTGTCGCCATGTTCCGCACCTGCGGGGAGGCGGCCAGGGCCAGCGACTCGGCCAGCGCCGGATAGTCCGCGCGCAGCACCGCGTCCTCGGCGACGTCGGCCATCCGCGCGCAGGCGCCGAAGACCAGCTCGTCGGGGCCGGACGTGTCGAACCCGGCCAGCTCCGGCAGCCGCCCGATGTCCACGACGGCCGACGGCGTCTCGACGCCCAGCTTCATCAGGTCGTACAGGCTCGTCCCACCGGCCAGCAGTCGCGTGCCGGGGCCGCCCTCGGCCAGCGCGGCGACGGCCTCGGCGACGGTCTCGGGCGCGCGGTAGGAGAAGCGGCGCATCGGCTCAGCCCGCCGCGGTGCGCGCGTAGTCGCGGACCGCGGCCACGATCCCCGGATACGCGCCGCACCGGCACAGATTGCCGCTGAGGTACTCCCGGATCTCGTCGTCGTCCCCGGCGTGCCCCTCGGCCACACATGCCAGGGCCGACATGATCTGGCCCGGCGTGCAGTAGCCGCACTGGAGCGCGTCATGGTCGATGAACGCCTGCTGGAGCGGGTGCGGGGCGCCGTCCGGCGCGGCGACCCCCTCGACGGTCGTCACAGCCCGGCCCCGGACCGCGATGGCGAGGGTCAGGCACGCCAGCACCCGGCGGCCGTCGACATGGACGGTGCACGCGCCGCACTGGCCGTGGTCGCAGCCCTTCTTCGCGCCCGTCAGCCCCAGCCGCTCGCGCAGCACGTCGAGGAGCGATTCGCGTACGTCCAGGACCGGGCGGACCGTTTCCCCGTTCACCGTGAAGATCACTTCCCTCGCGCCGTCCGGGGGCGAGCCGCGCTCCGGCTCCGTTGCCGTGTCCGTCACCGTGTCCTCCGTCCGTCCTCGGATCGAGCGGGCGCGGGGGAGCTCACGGGCGTTCCCGCGCGGCTTTGGCCAGCGCGGTGACGATGCGCTGGAGCAGGGGGCGCGAGGTGGCGAAGTTGAGCCGTACGAAACCGCGCCCGGCGGCCCCGAACACGGACCCGTCGCTCAGCGCGACCTTGGCGTGCCGGAGGAAGAAGCCGCCGGGGTCGTCCAGGCCGAGGCCCCGGCAGTCCAGCCACGCCAGGTAGGTGGCCTCCGGCGAGCGGTGGCCGACCTCCGGCAGCTCGGCCGCGAGCGCCTCGTCGAGGAACCGGCGGTTCCCGTCCAGATAGCGGACCGCGCGCCGCCGCCAGGCGTCCCCCTCGCGGTAGGCGGCGATATTGGCGGCGATGCCCAGCGTGCTCGACCCGTGCCGCGCGTGGAAGGGCAGCTGCCGCCAGCGCACCACGTCCCGCGGGTTCGTCAGGATCACCTGGGAGCACTTGAGTCCGGCGATGTTCCACGCCTTCGACGCGGACGTCACCGTGATGGTGTGCGCCGCCGCCTCGGCGGAGAGGGAGGCGTACGGAACGTGCCGATGACCGGGGTAGACCAGGCCCGCGTGCACCTCGTCGGCGATCACCCGCGCGCCGTGCGCGGTGACGACGGAACGCAGGGCGGTCAGTTCCGCCGGGGTGAACACCCGCCCGGCCGGGTTGTGGGGGCTGCACAGGACGACGGTCCGCGCGCCCGCCGCCAGCGCCGCGCCGATGCCCTCGACGTCCAGCGTCGGGCGTCCCGCGTCGGTCGTCAGCGGCACCTCGACGAGGGGACGGCCCAGGGCCTCGACGATCTCGAAAAACGGCGGATAGGCGGGCGTCGGGACGACGACGGCCGAACCGGGCGGGCTGTACGCGTCGATGCCCAGGCCGATGCCGGTGAGGATGTCGGGCACCAGGAAGATCTGCTCGGCCGGCACGGACCAGCCGAAGCTCTCCCGCAGCCAGTCGGCGCAGGCCGCCGGGAGGCCCGTGCGGATGTCGCGCAGCGGATAGCCGGTCTCGCCGTGGTCGACCGCACGGTGCAGCGCCTGACGGACCTCCGGCGCCAGGGGGAAGTCCATCTCGGCCACCCACGCGCCCAGTACCGAGGGCCCGTTGCGCCCCCACTTGAGGGAGCGCCGCGCCATTGCGTCGTCTATGCCGATGTCGTGGAACTCGGATGCCATACCGCGACCGCCCGCCGCCGTCCAGTAGCCCTCAGGGATGATTCAGTGGGAGATCAGTGGGAGAACAGCCGCAGTCCCGTGCGGACCAGGACGATGCCGTGCTCCCGGCAGGCCGCCTCGACCTCGTCGCTCCGCTTCGATCCGCCGCCCTCCACCACGCAGCGCACGCCGTGCCCGGCGGCGACGTCCACGTTGTCGCGGAACGGGAAGAAGGCGTCCGAGGCGAGCGTGCAGGGCGCTTCGCGGGACAGCCACGCCGCGCGCTCACCGGCGTCGAGTTCGTCGGCCATCCGCAGCACGGTGTTCACCCGCTCCTGGAGCGGCGTCCCGGCCGGGAACGCGCCGCCGGCGATCCGCGGATGCCGCCGCAGCCGCCAGCGGTCGGCCTTCTCCCCGGCCAGCCGCACGCAGTCCACCCGCGACTGCTGCCCCGTGCCGATGCCGACCGTCTTCCCGCCGGACACGTACGCCACCGAGTTGGACTGCGCGTACCGCGCCGCGATCAGCCCCAGCACGGCGTCCCGGCGCAGCTCCTCGGTGAAGCCGTCCGCGTCGCCGAGGGCCGTGCCGTCGATCGTCAGGGGGTCCCGGTCCTGGACGAGGCGCACCCCGAAGACGTCCCGGACCTCCTCCCGCGGCGGTACATGGCCGGGGTCCATCTCCAGTACCAGGAACGCGCCGCGCTTCTTGCGGGAGAGCGTCGCGAGGACGCCCGGCTCGTACGCGGGGGCGATGACGCCGTCGGAGACGACGCGGGCCAGGAGCCGCGCGGTGGCGGCGTCGACGGGGTGCGACACGGCGACCATGTCGCCGTAGGACGAGCGCGGATCGCAGTCGCGGGCCCGTGCGTAGGCGGACGCCACGTCCGAGAGCGGCGCGTCCAGCGCGAACGTGGCGCGGGCGGTCGCGTCGGTCTCGCCCGCGACGGCGGCGCCCGCCGGGGAGACGTGTTTCATGGAGGCCGCGGCGGGCGCCCCGAGCGCCGCGCTCGCCGCCCGTACCAACTGCCAGCCCTGGAGCGCGTCGAGTAGATTGACGACAGAAGGCG
>NZ_JBHVHQ010000254.1:0-10006 GCF_042800135.1 Streptomyces sp. NPDC057654
GGAAGGTGGTCAGCGGCGCGGCGGGGCGGGCGACGCCATGCGCGGCGTCACGCGCGAGATCGAGGAGGGCGGCCGTGTCGACATCGAGTTCGATACCCAGTTCGGCCTTGACTGCGGCAATCCATTCATCCAACACGTTCCCATCGTCCCTGATCCGGGCGCGTGCCGTGGTGATGTCCTCCCAGGTGTCGCAGTCGAGGGAGGCGGTGGGGTGCGGCAGCCGGGTGAGCGAGAGCCCGGCGGTGAGCAGCCGCAACGGCAGCCCGACGAGCGAACCGTGCTCGGCGGCGAGCCGCGCGAGCCCCTGGCGGAGGGGTTCGGTGCGGTAGGCGGCGACGAGCGGCTGATCGCGCCCGTCGGCGTCGGAGAGCAACGCCCCGTCGAATCCTTCGAGTCCTCCGGGCCGTCCGGGCCGTCCGGGTCCTCCGGGTCCTCCGGGTCCGTCGAGTCCTTCTAGTCCTTCTAGTCCTTCTAGTCCTTCTAGTCCTTCGACCCTGTCGAGCAGCCCCCGTACGGTGTGCGCGTCGAGGAAGGGCAGGTCGGCGGAGAGCACGACGGCGGTCCCGGTCCGTACGCACCGCAGCCCGGCCGCGAGCGCCGCGACTGGTCCGCCGCCGGGCGGTTCCTCGCGCGTCCACGTCACCGGGGTGGCGGTCGGCCGCTCGGGTCCCACGACGACGATGCTTCCGGCGCCCGCGCAGGCACTGAGCACCCGGTCGAGCAACGTCCGCCCGCCCACGCGCACCGCGGGCTTGTCGACCCCGCCCAGCCTCCGCGCCGCCCCACCGGCCAGCACCACGGCGTCATATCCACTCATACCCCGAGTATCGCCACCCCCGGCACACCGCCGAGGCCCGCCCCGCCCGTCGGCCGTTCCGCACCGGGGACGCCTCCCAGCCCGCCAGACCACCCGCCTACGGGCCTACGGGCCCTACGGGCCCTACGGCACGTCAGTCGAGCACGGCTCAGAGCGACCGCAGCAACACCGCCGGCTGTTCGACGCAGTCGGCCACGTACCGCAGGAAGCCCCCGGCGGTGCCTCCGTCGCAGACGCGGTGGTCGAAGGTGAAGGAGAGCTGTACCACCTTCCGTACCGCCAACTCCCCGTTCACCACCCACGGCTTTGCCGCTATCCGGCCCACGCCGAGCATCGCCGCCTCGGGGTGGTTGATGATCGGGGTCGAACCGTCCACCCCGAACACCCCGTAGTTGTTCAGTGTGAAGGTGCCGCCCGTCAGCTCCGCCGGGCTCAGCGAACCCGCGCGGGCCGCCTCCGTCAGCCGGGCGATCTCCTCGGACAGCGACACCGCGTCGCGCGCCTGCGCGTCCCGCACGACGGGCACGACCAGCCCGCGGTCCGTCTGCGCGGCGAACCCCAGGTGCACGCCGGGCAGCCGTACGATCTCCCGCGCGTCGGCGTCCACCGTGGCGTTGAGCTCGGGGTACCGGGCGAGCGCGGCCGTACAGATACGGGCCAGAACGGCGAGCAGCGAGACCTTCGGCCCCTCCGCCGCGTTCATCGCGGCCCGCGCGGCCAGCAGTTCGGTCGCGTCGGCGTCGACCCAGCACGTCGCGTCGGGGATCTCCCGGCGGCTCCGCGCCAGCTTGTCCGCCACCGCTCCCCGTACCCCGCGCAGCGGTACGCGCTCCCCTTCCCTTTCCTTGCCGGACGCCGCTCCCGAGCCGGCCGGAACGCTCTGCACCGGCTCCGCGCCCTGCTTCCGCAACGCGCCCTCGACGTCCGAGCGCAGGATCAGCCCCTCCGGCCCGGACCCGGCCACCTCCCGCAGGTCCACCCCGCGCTCCCGCGCGATCCGCCGCACCAGCGGCGAGATCACCGCCAACGGCCCGGTCGCGGCAGGGGCGGCAGCCACGGCCGCGGAACCCGCGCCCGTACGCGAACTCGTACCCGTACCCGCGCCCGCGCCCGCGCCCGCGCCCGCGCCCGCGCCCGTAAGGCCAACGCGCCGGTCCGAGCCGCCGCCGTTCACCGCCAGCTGACCGGCCGAGACGGAGACGGAGGCAGAGGCCGAGACCGCGGCAGAGGCAAAGGCAGAGGCAGAGGCCGAAGGGCGCAGCCGACGGCGACGCGCAGCCGGGGCCGCCGTGCCGTAGCCGACGAGCACATTGCCCGACCCCTCACCACCTGCCGGGGCCGCGTCGATGCCGCCCCCGGCCCGCTCCCCCACCGCGACCGTCAACAGCGGCGATCCCACCGGCCGTTCCGAGCCCTCCTCGCCGAAGCGGGCCGTCACCACGCCCCCGTACGGGCACGGCACCTCGACCATCGCCTTGGCCGTCTCCACCTCGACCACCGGCTGGTCCACGGCGACCACGTCGCCGACCTCCACCAGCCAGCGGACGATCTCCGCCTCCGTGAGCCCCTCGCCGAGGTCCGGCAGGGTGAACTCGCGCACCACGGCCATCACCGAACACCGCCCTCGGTCCACTCGGACTCCCACTGCAACCGGGCGACGGCGTCCAGCACCCGGTCCACGCCGGGCAGATGGTGCCGCTCCAGCATCGGCGGCGGGTACGGGATGTCGAACCCCGCCACGCGCAGCACCGGCGCGTCCAGGTGGTGGAAACACCGCTCCGTGATCCGCGCGGCGATCTCCCCGCCCGGCCCGCCGAACCCGGGCGACTCATGGACGACGACGGCCCGCCCGGTGCGCCGTACGGACGCGCACACCGTCTCCTCGTCGAACGGCACCAGCGAGCGCAGGTCGACGACCTCCAGGTCCCAGCCCTCGGCGGTGGCGGCCTCGGCCGCCTCCAGGCATACGGGGACGGACGGCCCGTAGGTGATCAGCGTCGCGGACGTACCGGACCGGCGCACGGCCGCCCGGCCGATCGGGTCCACCGGTTCCGGCCGGTCGGCGGACCAGTCGGCCTTGGACCAGTACAGCCGCTTCGGCTCCAGGAAGACGACCGGGTCGTCGGAGGCGATGGCCGCCCTGAGCAGCCCGTACGCGTCGGCGACGGTGGCCGGGGCGACCACGTGGAGGCCCGGCGTGGCCATGTAGTACGCCTCGGAGGAATCGCTGTGGTGCTCGACTCCGCCGATCCCGCCCCCGTACGGCACCCGGACGGTGATCGGCATCGGCAGCGCGCCGCGCGTCCGGTTGCGCATCCGGGAGACATGGCTGACCAGCTGCTCGAACGCCGGGTAGGCGAAGGCGTCGAACTGCATCTCCACGACGGGCCGCAGCCCGTACATCGCCATGCCCACGGCTGCCCCGAGGATGCCCGCCTCCGCCAGCGGCGTGTCCGTACAGCGGTCCTCGCCGAACTCCTTCGCCAGCCCGTCCGTGACCCGGAAGACGCCGCCGAGCGTGCCGACGTCCTCGCCGAGCACATGGACGGCCGGGTCCTCGGCCATGGCGTCCCGCAGCGCGCGGGTCAGCGCCTGCCCCATCGTCACGGGCTTGCGGGCGGTGTCGCGCGCGCTCTCCACTGCCGTCGTCGTCATCGTCGCTCCCCCTCCGCCGGCCGCCCGGCCGACTGCCCGCCCGTCGGCTCGTGCGACTGCTCTGCCTGCTGCTCTGCCTGCTGCTCTGCCGCCAGCTCGGCCCGCAACTGGGCCGCCTGTTCCCGCAATTGCGCGGTCTGCTCCGCGTAGACGTTCGCGAAAAGGTCCATCGGGTCGAGCGCGGGATCGTCGTTCATCCGGTCGCGCAGGTCGGCGGCCATCCGCTCGGCGGCGTCCCGCTCGGCCTGTATCCCCGCGTCGTCGATCAGACCGCGCCCGGTCAACTCGCCCTCCAGCAGCGCGATCGGGTCGTGGGCGCGCCACGCCTCGACCTCGGAGTCCGAGCGGTAGCGCGTGGCGTCGTCCGCGTTGGTGTGGGCCTCCACGCGGTAGGTGACGGCCTCCACCAGCGTCGGGCCGCCGCCGGTGCGGGCCCGCTCGACGGCCTCGCCGAGCACCGCGTGGACGGCGGCCGCGTCGTTGCCGTCCACGAGGCGGCCGGGCATTCCGTAGCCGACCGCCTTGTGGGCGAGCGAGGGGGCCGCGGTCTGCTTGGCGAGCGGCACGGAGATCGCAAATCCGTTGTTCTGCACGAAGAAGACGACCGGGGCCCGCCAGACCGCCGCGAAGTTCAGCGCCTCGTGGAAGTCGCCCTCGCTGGTGCCGCCGTCGCCGACCATGGCGAGCGCGACGACCTCGTCGCCCGCCAGCCGCGCGGCGTGCGCGAGCCCGACGGCGTGCGGCAGTTGGGTGGCCAGCGGCGTGGAGAGCGGGGCGACGCGCTGCTCGCGCGGGTCGTATCCGGTGTGCCAGTCGCCTCGCAGCAGCGTCAGCGCCGCCACAGGGTCCAGGCCGCGGGCGACGACGGCGAGGGTGTCGCGGTAGCTGGGAAAGAGCCAGTCCTGGTCCTGGAGCACGAGGGCCGCAGCCACCTCGCATGCCTCCTGGCCGGTGGAGGAGGGGTAGACCGCGAGCCGGCCCTGCCGGGTGAGGGCGGTGGCCTGGGTGTTGTAGCGGCGGCCGCGCACGAGCTGCCCGTACAGCCGGCGCAGCAGCTCCGGGTCCAGGCCGGCGGCGGCGTCGGTGCCCAGCAGCCGGTACGGCTCCGCGTCGGGCAGCAGCGGCGCGGGGTCGGTGCGAGGCTGCCAGGCGGGCGGCGGGGTGGGCCGGTAGGAGCCGGGCTGCTCAAGGACCGTCATGTCGAGCACCTCCTCGTATGGGCGGGCTGGGAGCACGCTGAGGGCCGGGCCGAGTAGCCGCCCCGCTCTCCCTACCGATTGTTCGGTCGCCGGCACATTTTGGCTACAGGCGGCCCGAGCCTGTGGACAAACGGTTCTCCACAGCCTGAGATATGAGCAGTACGTCCATCAGCGGAAGGCACGACGGCATGCGGGACGAACAGATGGCCGGATCCGGCGGCAGGCCGCCCGCCCGGCCGCTCGACGACATCGACCGCGACATCCTGCGCATGCTCCAGGCCGACGGCCGCGCCTCGATACGGTCGGTGGCCGAGCGTGTGCACATCTCGCGCGCGAATGCCTACGCGCGTATCAACCGGCTGATCGACGACGGGGTCATCCGGGGGTTCAGCGCCCGCGTGGACCAGGAGCGCGCCGGGCAGGGCGCGTCCGCGTACATCACCTTGAAGATCGTCCAGAACTCGTGGCGCAGCGTGCGCGAGAAGCTCCAGGCCCTGCCGGGGGCCACCCATATCGCGCTGGTCAGCGGGGATTTCGACGTGCTGCTCCTCGTCCACACCGAGGACAACCGGGCCCTGCGCGAGCTGGTCCTCACCCGCCTCCAGTCGATGGAGGAGGTCCTGAGCACCCGCACGCTGCTGGTCTTCGAGGAGACCGACCTACAGGAGAACCAGGGCCTCCTGTAGGCGCACGGGGCCGCCACGCGCGGGCGCGCGGGAGACGTTGCGAGGGGACGTATTCGGGGGGACGTACGAGACGCCGGTCTCGGCCCTGCGCGCGCCATCCCTTCCTACGTGCGCAGCCCCGTGAACGCCATCCGCACCACCGCGTCCGCCACCTGCTCGCCGTCCGTCGCCACGCCGTTGTGCGGCCGGTACCACTCGACAATCGAATTGATCATGCCGAAGAGCAGCCGGGTCGCGAGCCGGATGTCCACGTCCGCCCGCAGGTCGCCGTCGGCCGCCGCCTGCTTCAGCAGCTCCGCGACCTCCTGGTCGAACTCGCGCCGCCGCTCCATCGCCCACCGCTCGGTGTCTGTGTTGCCCCGGACGCGCAGCAGCAGGGTGACGTACGGCAGCTCGGCCATCAGCACCTCGGCGGTGCGCCGGGTCACGTACTCCAGCCGCTCGACCGCGCGCCCCTCGGCCGCGCCCGGCTCCTGGAGGATGCCGAAGAGGCCGTCCAGCGCGCGGGCTATGGCCAGGCGCAGCAGCTCCTCCTTGCCCTTGACGTGGTGGTAGATCGAGGATTTGGAGATCCCCGCCGCCTTGGAGAGGTGCTCCATGGAGGTGCCGTCGTAACCGCGCTCGTTGAACACCTGGACGGCGACCGCGAGCAGCGATTCGGGCGTGTAGGTGTCGCGCTTGGCCATGGTCATGATTAGAGCACCCTGCGTTCGGCGGCCGCACGGCGGCGCAGCGCTGGGGACGGCGCGTAGCGGCCGGTCGGGTGGTAATGCTGGTGCAGCGCGTCCAGAATGCCCTCCAGCCATGTCGCGCCGAGCCGGCCGACCCACTCCAACGGCCCGCCGGGGTAGTTCACGCCGAGCCGCATGGCGACGTCGACGTCCTCCGGGCCCGCCACGCCCCGGGCCACCGCGTCGAGCGCGAAGTCCGCGATCATCGCGACCGTACGGGCCACGATCATGCCGGGGACGTCGTCGATCACACTGACCTGCTTGCCGAGCGCCTGGAAGAGGCCGATCGCCTCGTCCACGTCCTCGGGGGCGGCGGAGTCCGCGGGCGCGAGGACGATCCGGGTGGCGGTCCGGTAGTCGAGCGCCAGGTCGAAGTAGATGTACGTGCCGGACGACGCGTAGTCCGACGCCGTGTAGCCGTCGCTCAGCAGCAGCCGCGCCCCGCCTGGCAGCACGACGCAGCCCCCCTGACTCGTCAGGTCCGCCGGGTCGTCTTCCCGTACGACCTTGATCCCGGCTTCCTCGATCAGCTCGCGGAGCTCGTCCGCGGGGCCCAGGGAGCCCTCGATCGTGACTTCGCGCGGTGCCGTACGGGGCTCGGCGGTGTGCGGGGCGGGGGGCGTGGCGTCCGGGCCGTGGTCGTACCAGCCGCGGCCCGACTTGCGTCCGTGCAGACCGGACTCGACGAGGCGGCGCTGGGCGAGGGAGGGCGTGAACTTGGGGTCCTGGAAGAAGGACTCCCATACGGACCGGGTGACGGCCTCGTTGACGTCCTGGCCGATGAGGTCGGTCAGTTCGAAGGGGCCCATCGTGAAGCCGCCGCTCTCGCGCAGCGCCGCGTCGATGGTGGCGGGGTCGGCGGCGCGTTCCTCGAACACCCGGAACGCCTCGGCGTAGAAGGGCCGGGCGATGCGGTTGACGATGAAGCCGGGGGTGTCCGCGCAGCGCACGGGGGTCTTGCCCCAGGCGGCGGCCGTCGCATGCGCCCGGTCGGCGGCGGCCTCGTCGGTGGCGGAGCCGCGGACCACCTCGACGAGCGGCAGCAGCGGCGCCGGGTTGAAGAAGTGCAGTCCGACGAAGCGGCCGGGCACGCGCAGCGCCCCCGCGACGGCGGTCACGGAGAGGGAGGAGGTGTTGGTGGCGAGCAGGCAGGTGTCGGAGACGATCTCTTCGAGTGCGCCGAACAGCTCTTGCTTGACCGCCAGTTGTTCCACCACCGCTTCGACCACGAGCTCGGCGTCGGCGAGCTCGGCGAGTGCCGCCGCCGGGTGGAGGCGGTCGCGGGCCGCGTCGCGGTCGGCGGCGGTGAGCCGGCCCTTCTCGACGAGGCGGTCGAGGCGCGCCGCGATGGACGCCGCCGCCTGGGCGGCGCGGCCGGGCGCGGCGTCGTACAGCCGGACCGGATGGCCGGCGACCAGTGCGACCTGGGCGATTCCCTGGCCCATGGTGCCGGTCCCGACGACGGCCACGGTGCCGGTGACGGTGCTGCCGCCCTCGATTTCGGTCATGTCGCTGATCCTCCCCGATGAGTTGTCCACAGGTTCGCCAGGCCCCCTTGCCCCGACCGATCGTTCGGTTAATCTAGCGGTGTTGTCTCCGTTCCGCGCCCCCGCGCTCTTTCCGCGGGGCCGGTCCACCGCCCGCCCGTCTCCACTACCGCCCGCTGAGAGGGCGCGCCCGCGCCCCTCACCACCGGCTCGACGAGGAGTTGGTCAGTCGTGACCGCCGAGCTCACCTCCGCGCAGTTGATCGAGAAGCACCGACCCACCCTCGACCAGGCTCTGGACGCGATCCGCAGCCGTGCTTACTGGTCGCCCCACCCCGAGCACCCGAAGGCGTACGGCGAGGGCGGCAGCCTGAGCGCCGCCGACGGACAGGCGGCCTTCGAAGCCCTGCGCGGCGCGCGCTTCGATCTGGACCAGCCGGGCTCCGACGGCTGGGCCGGCTCCGAGGTCTCGCCGTACGGGCTGGAGTTGGGCATCGAGTATCCGCACGCGGACGTGGACGTGCTGCTGCCCGCCATGCGCGCGGGCATGGCCGCCTGGCGGGACGCGGGGCCCGAGGCGCGCGCGGCGGTCTGTCTGGAGATCATCGCGCGCATCAGCGCCCGGACGCACGAGTTCGCGCACGCGGTCATGCACACCAGCGGCCAGGCGTTCATGATGGCCTTCCAGGCGGGTGGGCCGCACGCGCAGGACCGCGGCATGGAAGCCGTGGCCTACGCGTACGAGGAGCAGACCCGCACGCCGCGGCGGGCCGACTGGTCCAAGCCGCAGGGCAAGCGCGACCCGCTCGACCTGCGCAAGGAGTTCACGGCCGTGCCGCGCGGCATCTCCCTGCTGGTCGGCTGCAACACCTTCCCCACCTGGAACGGCTACCCCGGCCTGTTCGCCTCCCTCGCCACCGGCAACGCGGTCCTCGTCAAGCCGCACCCGCGCGCGGTGCTGCCGCTCGCGCTCACCGTCCGCATCGCGCGCCAGGTGCTCGCCGAGGCGGGATTCGACCCCAATCTGGTGGCTCTGGCCGCCGAGCGGGACGGCGAGGGCATCGCCAAGACCCTGGCCCAGCGCCCCGAGATCCGCATCATCGACTACACCGGCTCCACCGCCTTCGGCGACTGGCTGGAGGCCCACGCCCCGCAGGCGCAGGTCTTCACGGAGAAGGCCGGCGTCAACACGGTCGTCATCGACTCCACCGGCGACTACAAGGGAATGCTCGCCAACCTGGCGTTCTCCCTGTCGCTCTACAGCGGCCAGATGTGCACCACCCCGCAGAACCTGCTCATCCCCCGCGACGGCATCACGACGGACGCCGGGCCCAAGACGTACGACGAGGTGGTCACCGACCTCGCGGCCGCCGTCGACGGGCTGCTGGGCGACGACGCGCGGGCGAACGCCCTGCTGGGCGCGATCGTCAACCCGCAGGTCAAGGAGCACGTCGAGGCGGCGGCCGGGCTGGGCGAGGTCGCGCTGGCCTCACGGACCCTCGCCAACCCCGACTTCCCGGGCGCCACGGTCCGTACGCCCGTCATCGTCAAGCTCGACGGCGCCAAGCCCGACGCCGAGGCCGCCTATCTCTCCGAGCACTTCGGCCCGGTGTCCTTCGCCGTCGCCGTCGACTCGGCGGCCGACGCGGTAGAGCTGCTGCGCCGCACGGTCCGGGACCGGGGCGCGATGACGGTGGGCGCGTACACCACCTCGCCGGAGGTCGAGAGCCTGGTCGAGGAGGCGTGCCTGGAGGAGTGCGCCCAGCTGTCGCTCAACCTGACCGGCGGGGTGTACGTGAACCAGACCGCGGCGTTCTCCGACTTCCACGGCTCGGGCGGCAACCCGTCGGCCAACGCGGCGCTGTGCGACGGGGCGTTCGTCGCGTCCCGGTTCCGCACGGTCGAGGTGCGCAAGCCCGTCTGAGCCGCAAGGAGCAGCGGGGCGCGCGCTCGTTCCCGGTCCCGCTCCGGCCCCGCGGGCCCGGCCGTTACGCGGCGGCGGCCTCCGGGGTCCGGGGCGAGCTGCCGCCCCAGTGGAAGAGGGCCATGGCCACGCTGGTGGCGAGGTTGTAGCTGGAGACCTGTGGCCGCATGGGCAGCGCCACGAGGTGCTCGGCGCGGGCGCGCAGCTCGGGTGAGATCCCGTGCCGTTCGGAGCCGAAGGCGATGAGCGCGTCGTCGGGGATGGCGAGGGACCGGATGTCCTCGCCCTCCGGGTCCAGTACGTAGAGGGGGCCGGGCGGCAGGTCGTCGAGCGGCAGCTGTTCGACGGCGGTGGCGTAGTGGAGGCCCGCCCCCGCCCGTACGGCGTTGCCGTGCCAGGGGTCGAGGTCCCCGGTGGTCACGACGCCCGTCGCGCCGAAGCCCGCGGCGAGGCGGATCACCGCGCCGACGTTGCCGAGGTTGCGGGGGTTGTCCAGGACGACGACGGG
>NZ_JBHVHQ010000255.1:0-9928 GCF_042800135.1 Streptomyces sp. NPDC057654
GCCTTCTCACCGCTCCGCGGCGCGACGGCGCCGCGCCGGCGCAGCGGTCCGCGCGCGCCCTGCCCGCGCCCGACGGCCGCGAGTCCGTCGCAGCGGCTCTGCCCGTAGAGCTGGAAGGGCTCCCTGAAGCCGTGGTTCTCGGCGTAGTGGTCGGCGGGTGGCCGCCGGTCGCGCTCCGAGGTGTCGACGGTCGCGGTCGGCGACGGCGTGCGGCTCTCGCCGGGGCAGGGGAAGTTCGCCGGGGTGCTCGGCCTGGCCACGGTCGGCGCGGGTGTGGCGGCACCAGCGCCCGCGCCCGCCCCGGCCCGCTCCGTTCCGCACCCCGCCGCGAGTACGGCCGCGAGCGCCAACGGCAGCACCCTGAGTCCCGCTCTGCTCAGCTTCATGCACCAATTGTCCCCTGTGCCGTGGCCGAGGATGACACCGAGGGCGACCGAGGGGAGCCGGGGAGGCGGCTTTCAGCCGCGGGCGGCGCTGCCCGCCGTGAGCCCGCTCAAGGACGTCAGGGTCCGGTCCAGCCAGGCCAGGAATCGCGGATGGTCCGTCACCATGTGGCCCGCCGGGGCGGTTTGGACCTCGCAGCGGGCCGTGGTCTCCTCCGCCCACCTGCTCAGCCCTGCCGGGTCGACCAGCGGGTCGCGGTCCCCGGCGAAGACGTGGACCGGGCAGTTCAGCACCGGGTGGCGGCCGCGCCGGTAGAGCTCGGCGAGCCGGGCGTCGGCGCGCAGCACGGGCAGGAAGGGTTCGATCAGCTCCGGCTTGCCGGCCAGCGCGGCCGGTACCCCGTCGAGCGTCCGCAACCGCTCGATCAGCCGCTCCCGCGGCAGCGCGTGCAGCGGGAGCGCCGGGTGCGGGACGCCGGGACCGTTGCGCCCGGAGACCAGCAGGACGGCCGGCTCACCGGGGCCGGGGCGCAGGGCATGGGCCAGTTCGTAGGCGAGGAGCGCGCCGAAGCTGTGCCCGTAGAGCAGATACGGGCCGTCGGCCTCGGCCCGTACACGCGCGGCGAGGTCGGCGACGAGGGCGGCGAGGCGGGCGGGCGGCGGCTCGTCCCAGCGGGCGCCGCGGCCGGGCAGTTCGACGGGGTGCACGCGGACGTGGGCGGCTACGCGGCGCTTCCACGGCCGAAACCCGGCGGCGCTGCCGCCCGCGTGCGGCAGGCAGAAGAGCTGCGGCCGGGCGGCCCGGCTCCGTACGCCCGCGACGGACCCGCCCGCCGTAGCGTCGGGCCCGGCTGTTCCACGGTCGGTCATGGCTCCTCTGTCTCTGCGCGGCGGATACGCCGAGCGCTCGGCGTGACAGTCGTACTCGCCGTATCAGTCGTACTCCCCGTGCCCGGCGAGGAGCCGCTCGGCCACGGGAGCGAGGAGGGCGATCAGGCCGTCCAGGTCCACGGAGGCGAGCGGTTCGACGGGCGTGATGTGGCGTACGACCATCAGGCCGATGAGCTGGGCGCCGATCATCACGGTGTGCGGGCAGGGCCCGCCGGCGTCCGGGGACACGCGGCTCACGACGTCGGCCAGATAGCGCCCCGCCGCCTCGTGCGTCACGGAGCTGCGGATCAGGGCGAGCACGGCGCTGCGCCACTCCGGCGATTCCCACAACGGCAGTTCGCGGCAGAGCAGTTCGGCCCCGCCGCGCGGGCGGCCGTCGGCGTCCGGGCCGCCGCTGTCCCGTACGGCGCCGTCCGAGCCGTCCCACCCTGCGGTCAGCAGCTCGGCGGCCTCGCGCAGGGCGGCGGTGAGCACGCCTTCGCGGGAGCCGAAGTAGTAGTGGACGAGGCTGGTGTTGACGCCCGCGCGGTCGGCGACGCCGCGTACGGTGCTGCCGCCGTAGCCGTGTTCCGCGAGCTCCTCGCGGGCGGCCCGCAGGATGAGCGTGCTGCTGGCGGTGGCGTGGGGGCCGGGCCGCCGGGGCCACTTGGCGGCCTCACCCCCGTACGGCATCGAGCCCTCCTTCGGCGGACACGGCGGACAGCACGGCGGCGAGCTGGGACTCCAGGCTGAACCCCTGGAGCCGGCAGCCCCTCGCGCTGCTCGCCATGGCCAGCCGCTCCATCGCCCCCGACTCGCACAGCACCGCCAGCCCCAGCAGTTGCGCGGCGGCCACGGCGCGGCTCAGCTCGTCGTAGCCGGGCCGGTCCGGGCCGAGTGCCGCGTCGTCCGAGCGGTCGCCGCACTCCCCGCTGCACTCCCAGTCGTACTCCCCGCCGCCGCCCGTGCCGGCGTCCGGTTCGAGATCGCGCAACAGGGTGGTGACGAAGGAGGCCAGCCGGTACCCGGTCGGGCCGTCGGTCATGGCGGAGGCGACGAGGGCGCGCCGGGCGAGGGGGTCGGTCCCCCACAGGGCGGTGAGCCGTGAGGTGAGCCAGGCCGCGTCCGATCCGGTGTCGGGGGCGAGCCGGTCGGGACCGGGAGCCCCGTCGTCCGGCTCGGGCTCCCCCTGGGCCCGGACGGGGCGGCGGCCGGGCTGGAGGGCCGTGTGCAGCAGGCGGCTGCGGGAGCCGAAGTAGTGGTGGAGCAGCCGGATGTCGACCTGTGCCCGCTTGGCCACATTGCGGGTCGAGGTGCCGTTGTAGCCGTGGGCCGCCAGTTCCTCGCGCGCGGCGTCCAGGATGCGGTCTCTGGTCGGCCGACCGGTCATATGGCGCCCACCCCCTGGGAGATGTAATTCATCTGTCAGTGAGTTAATACAGTAGGTGATCCTTTGAGTACGGGACACCCTCGGGACGAGGACGCGGCGACGGGGCCGATGACTCTTGGCCAAAGCTCTCGGTCCCCGCCGCCTCGGGTCGGGACTGGGTCAGGACTGGGGGTCGGGACCCGGTCAGGAGCGGTCCGCGGGATCGCCCTGGAGGGAGACCACCAGCCGGGATATCGCGTCGAGATTCTTGAAGTGCGCGCCGACTATCCGCTCCGGCGGAATGGAGATCCCATATCGGTCGAGAATGAAGGAGATCAGTTCCGCGGTGGTGAGCGACGTGAGAATCCCCCATTCCAGAAGCGGGGAGCCGGGCTGGAGTCCCGTTTCCCCGTCGGGGAGGAAGCGCGCCTCCACATACCCCGTCAGCTCGGCGATGACCTCGTCGTACCCGTATGGGATGGTGCTCTCCGGCATGCGTATGACCTCCGGGAATCCGATCCTCGAAAAAGGTGAAGGGCTGATTGCCACGCGGACCGCGATGCCCGCGCTTCTCACCCTAGCCAGCGTGCCCGGCCATCTCATCGGCTCCGTTGATGAATTCGGGAACCGTCCTTTCTGATGAGTTCCCGAATATCCCGGTGCGGCCGGCGGCGGCGTGGCGGTCGATACGGCCTTCGGGGAGTTCCCCGGCGAGGGCGACAGCGACGGCGGCGGCCAAGCCCCGCCCCAGCGGCACGTCCTGGACGAGATAGCGCCCGGCGCCGGGCCCCTCGACCCGGACGACCGCGGCGCCCGTCTCATACGGCCGTACGTCCAGCCGCGCGAGGCCGCCCGCGAGGCCGGTGCCGACCGCTTTCAGCACCGCCTCCTTACGGACCCAGCAGCGGTAGAAGCGCTGCCTGCGGCCTACGGGGCCGGCGGCGTCGACGACGGCTTCAACGTAATCCCGCTCGCCCGGTGCGAGGCAGCTGTCGACCAGCCCCGCGAACGCGCCGAGTGGCCGGATCTGTTCGACGTCGGCCCCCACGCGCTGCCCCTCGGGGGCGACCGCCAGCAGCCAACTCGACCCACTGCGCGAATGGTTGAAGCGGAGCGCGGTGTCCGGCGCCGCGACGCCCGGACGGCCGTGCCCGGCGTCGCCGCATCCCGGGCAGGGCTCGCGGCCGTACCGGATCGCGCCGGGCGGGCAGTCCAGCAGCCCCGCCAGGATCCGCCGGACGCGGGCGTGGGCGTGCACGTAGTGACTGGTCTCGGCGGGGCGCATGAAGCGGCGGGCGCGCTGCCGTTCCTCGGGCGAGAGGACCGCCCAGTCCGCCGCCGAGGGCGGGACGGCGGTGCCGTGCCACAGTCGCAGCCCCGGCAGGGCGCGCGCGTACGCCCGTAACGGCACTTCCTGCCGCGCCAGTTGGAGCGCAGCCGTCCCCCGCGACCGCGTCATGGCCGGGCGTCCACCGGCGCGGGCAGCCCGCCGTCGCCTTCCGGAGGCGCCCCGCCCCTCGCCTCCCGGTCGCCGGCTCCGCCGTCCGATTCCCCTTCAGGAGCCGGGGCCAGGACCGGGGCGGCCGGGGGCCGGGTGACGCCCAGCCAGTGCAGCAGCGGGCCGGCCATGGCCGTGGTGACCAGGGCCATGAGCACCATCATGGTGAACATCTCCTGGTCGATGACGCCCAGTTCGCGGCCGATGGAGAGGATGACGATCTCGGTCAGGCCGCGGGTGTTCATCAGCGTGCCGAACGCCCCGGCGTCCCGCCACGACATCCCCGACATCCGGGCGGGCAGCACGGTCCCCGCGTACTTGCCCGCCACGGCCACGAGCAGGATCAGCCCGAGGGCGGCCAGGCCGCCGAGGCCGAGCAGCCCCACGTCCACGGAGAGCCCGGTGACGATGAAGAACACCGGCAGCAGCAGCGTCACGATGCCGCTCAGAGGCGTCGCCACCCGTCGGTGCAGCCGCTCCCGCGCCTCGCGCGGCATGATCAGACCGAAGGCGAACGCGCCGAAAATGGCGTGGATGCCGATCCAGGAGGTCGTCCAGGCGGACAGGAAGACGCCGGAGGCGATCAGGACGAGCAGGT
This sequence comes from Streptomyces sp. NPDC057654, assembly GCF_042800135.1. Classification (NCBI taxonomy): domain Bacteria; kingdom Bacillati; phylum Actinomycetota; class Actinomycetes; order Kitasatosporales; family Streptomycetaceae; genus Streptomyces; species Streptomyces sp. NPDC057654. The sequence goes on from NZ_JBHVHQ010000255.1 coordinate 4,719, forward strand.
TCGCTCCGGAGGCGGCGCGCGGCGCCCGCGTGAGGAGCTGCCGCAGCAGCGGCCGTACGACGAGGACCATCGCCAGCGCGTACGCCGCCGTGAGCCCGACGACGGTGAGGAAGTGCCCCGGCCCGTCCGCTTCGGAGACCGCGACGACGAGCACCAGCACGCACCAGGCCAGCACGTCGCCCACCGCGGCGCAGGCCATCGCCATGGAGCCGACGCGGGTGCCGGTGAGCCCGCTGTCCGTGATGATGCGGGCCAGTACGGGAAAGGCGGTGATGGCGAAGGCCGTGCTCAGGAAGAGGACGAAGGCGGTGGTGCTCCGGCCGGCGCCCGCGTACCGGCCGGCGAGCAGGGCCGCCGCCCCGGCGCCGAGCACGAACGGCACGGCCATGGAAAGCCCGGCCATCGCGCCGACGGACCGGCCGCGGCCGCGCAGTCGGCCGAGATCCATCTCCCAGCCGGCCAGGAACATGAACAGGAGCAGCCCGACCTGCGCCACCGCCGAGAGCATCGGGCGGGCGTCGGCGGGGAAGATCCGGCCGGGCAGGTCGCCGGGGAGCAGCCCGAGCAGGCTGGGCCCGAGCACGATGCCGATGGCGATCTCGGCCACCACCGGCGGCTGACGGACGCGCTTGCTCAGCCGGACGAACAGCCGGCCCGCGAGCAGCACGATGGCCACATCCGCCATCGCGATCGCCTCTGTCGGAAGTCCTTCCGCCGCCATCTGTCCTCCAGCCCCCTCGGTGCGCCGTCGCGGCGCGTCCGATCACCCGCACGAGGGTCGAAATTCTTCCGAGCCGCCAGGGCCGCCGCCATCGGCCATGGGAGGGAAACCCGCCGCTCTCCGGTCAGCACTGTTGCGGGGACCGGGAGGAGGAGCTCCAGCAGAAGGGATGAATTACCGTCCTTCCGGACGCGGTTCGACCGGGCGGCGTGGCACGGTGATGGCGGGCGGGGCGTCCTGCGGAGCCTTGCGCGGGTGGGGGTGGAGCGCGCGATCGCTCCGCCGGCCGACCGGTCCGGCGCCGGGATCACATCCCGGCGCACCGCCGGTCCGGCGGCCCGGACGCCCCGCCACCATTTCCCGACCTCCGCGCGCCACTGCCCCCGTGACGACACATCAAACAACCACGCTACGGGGAGTCCCATGGATTTCGGCTGGAGTGCTGATCAGGAAGAGCGGCATCGGCGGACGCTGGACGCGGTGCGCGCGGCCTTCCCCGCCGGGCGGGCGCCGCGCGAGCCGTTCGCCCGTACGGACTGGGCGACGCTCGGGCGGCTGGGGCTGCTCGGCGCCTGCCTGCCCGACACGTACGGCGGGCAGGGGCTGGGCGCGCTGGACACCGCGCGGCTGTACGAGGCGCTGGGCGAGGGGTGCGACGACACGGGGCTGGTCTTCGCGGCGAGCGCGCACCTGTTCGCCTGCGCGGTGCCCGTCGACCGGTTCGGCTCGGACGACCTCAAGTCCCGCTGGCTGCCGGGCATGTGCTCCGGAGAGGTAGTCGCGGGCAACGCCATGACCGAGGACGGCGCGGGCTCCGACGTCTCCAGGCTCCGGATGACGGCGGTGCCGGCGGACGGCGGTTATGTGCTGAACGGCCGCAAGAGCTTCGTCAGCAACGGTCCGGCCGCCGAGGTGTTCGTCACCTACGCGACGACCGACCCGGAGGCCGGCCACCTCGGGCAGACGGCCTTCGCGGTCGCCGCGGACACGCCGGGCGTACGGGCGGGCGCGCCGTTCGACAAGATGGGCCTGCGCTCCACCCCGGCGTCCGCGGTGACCTTCACCGACTGCTTCGTGCCGGCCGCTTCCGTGCTGGGCGCGCCGGGCATGGGGGCGACCGTATTCCAGCACTCGATGGGCTGGGAGCGGGCCTGCCTCTTCGCCGGGTACGTGGGGATGATGGCCCGTCTGGTGGCGCGGGCATCCGAACACGCCCGGTCGCGGCGTCAGTTCGGCCGTCGGCTGGCCGGGTTCCAGGCGGTGTCGCACCGGATCGTCGACATGGCGATGCGGCTGGAGAGCGCGCGGCTGCTGCTCTACCGCGCGTGCTGGGAGATGGACCGGGGGCGGCCCGCGCGGCTGGCCGTGGCGCTGTCCAAGCTCGCCGCGTCCGAGGGCGCGGTCGCCAACGCCCTGGACGCCGTACGGATCTTCGGCGGGCGCGGCTATCTCACGGACTGCGGCGTGGAGGCGGAGCTGCGCGACGCGGTGCCGAGCCTCCTCTTCTCCGGCACGTCGGAAATCCAGAAGGAACTGGCGGCGAAGGAGTTGGGACTGTGATGCTCCATCAGCTGGTCATCGACGCGGCCCGGCGCGATCCGGGGGCGCTCGCGGTGCACGCCCCCGACGGGCGGCTGACGTACGGTGAACTGGACGCGCTCGCCGACCGCTGCGCCGCCGCGCTCGCCGCGCGGGGCGTGCGGCCGGGCGACCGGGTGGTGCTGTGGGCGGGGAAGAGTACGCGCGCCGTGGCGCTGATGCAGGGGTGTCTGCGGCTCGGCGCGGTGTACGTGCCGGTGGCCGACTCCAATCCGCCGTCCCGCGCGGCCCTGATCAGCCGGGGCTGCGGCGCGGCGCTGACCGTGACGGACGCGGACGGCGCGGTACGGGCCGGGGGCGACGGGTCTGTGGCACACGCCGGCGGTGCCGTACGGGCCGGGGGCGCGGGGCCGGAGGCGGCGGAGGTCCCTTGGGGCGCGGGGCCGCTGGTGACCTTCGACGAGCTGCTGACGCCCGCGAACGGCGCGGCGGCTGTGGCGGCCGGCGAGGCCGTGGCCGACCGCTCCCCCGACGATCTCGCCTATATCCTCTACACCTCCGGGTCGACCGGCGAGCCGAAGGGCGTGTGCCTGAGCCACCGCAACGCTCTCGCGTTCGTGACCTGGGCGTCCGAGCTGCTGGGGCTGGGCCCGGCCGACCGGCTCGCCAACCACGCCCCGTTCAACTTCGATCTCTCGGTCTTCGACCTCTACGCCGCGTTCCACGCCGGCGCTTCGGTCCATCTGATATCCAGTGAGCTGGCGTACGCGCCGGAGCAGTTGGTGCGTTTCCTCCGCCGCAACGAGCTGACGGTCTGGTACTCGGTGCCGTCCGCGCTGTCGCTGATGATGACCAAGGGCGGGCTCTTCGAGGAGGCGCCGCCGCCCGCGCTGCGGGTCTGCGTCTTCGCCGGGGAGCCGTTCCCGCTCCCCCAGGTGAAGGAGCTGCGCGCGCGGTGGCCGAAGGTGCGGATGTTCAACTGGTACGGGCCCACGGAGACCAATGTCTGCACGTCGTACGAGGTGGGGGCGGACGTGGCGGAACGGTCGGCGGACCTGCCGATCGGGACGGTGTGTTCGGGCGACTCGCTGAAGCTGGCGCCGCAGGAGGCGGACGGCGAGTACGAACTGCTGGTCTCCGGGCCGTCGGTGATGCTCGGATACTGGGGCCGGGAGCCGCACCGCGGCCCGTACGCGACCGGTGACATCGTGCGGGTCGGCGACGGCGGGAACCTGGAGTTCGTCGGCCGCCGCGACCATCTGGTCAAGGTGCGCGGCCAGCGGGTGGAGCTGGGCGAGGTGGAGAGCGTGCTCGGCGCGCATCCGGGGGTGGCGGACGCGGCGGTGGTCGTCGTCGGGTCGGGCCTGGAGGCGGCGCTCCACGCGGTGGTCACCAAGCGGGGGCCGGACGCGCGGGTGTCGCTGCTCGGGCTCAAGGAGTTCTCGGCGCGGCGGCTGCCCTCGTACATGATCGTGGACGCGCTGCATGTGGTCGACGAGCTGCCGCGTACCGGAAACGGAAAGAAGGACCGCATGCGAATGGCCCGGGACATCGCCCCGGGCCAATGATTTTCCGGAGGATTTCCTGGGAAATCCAGGAAATTCCGGGGTGCCGGCGGGAGCCCGTCGCGGTAATTCGCGCTCCCGCTGTCATCCCGCCGGCTTTCATCTCATCTCGATCTTCGTCCCATCGACTTTCATCCCGTCGACTTTCGTCCCACCGGCCTTCATCCCACCGGCGCCACCGGCAGTCCGGCGGCCAATCCGGCGGTGCGCACCATGCCGATCTCGTATGCGTAGATCACGGCGTGCACGCGGTTGCGCAGGTCCAGCTTGTCGAGCATGCGCTGGACATGGGACTTGACCGTGCTCTCGCTGACGAAGAGCACGTCGGCGATCTCCGCGTTGCTACAGCCGCGGGCGATGAGCCGGAGCACATCCACCTCTCGGCGCGTCAGCCGCCCCAGCCGTTCGCGGCCGGGCTCCTTCTCGTTCCCCTTCTCCTCGCCGTCGGCCGGGGCCGGAGCCGGGGCCGACCAGTCGACGAGCCGTCGGCCGCGGCAGGGGAACAACAGCGAGTACCCCGCCGCGACCAGCCGGACCGCGGCCACGATCTCGGCCGGGGAGGAGCGGTTGAGCAGCAGCCCGCGGGCCCCGGCCCGCAGCAGTCGCTGCACCTGGTCGTCGAACTCGCCCACCAGCACCAGGGCCGGCGCGCCCGGGACGGCCGCCCCGAGGAACCGGATCACCTCGGCCGCGTCCAGCGAATTCGTCTCGGAGTCTATGACGACGACGTCGGGCCGCAGAGCAGCTACGCTTTTTTCGATCTGCGACATCTCTCCGGCGTCCCCGGAAACCTCAAGATCCGGCTTGCCTTCGAAGAGCATGCGGTAGCCGGCCCTGATAACCGTTCTATCACTGATGATTAATATGCGCATGCAGTAAAGCACCCCCGTACTGCGCCTCATCGCTTAGTCAAGGTAACATGGGGAGGGTGCGAAGGGAACCTTTCGTCACAGGATGAGTTACCGTGCCGCACGGTTCGGCAATTATACTGACTCGTAATATTGAGCCCGATATTCCGCCGGGAACGATCAATACCGGAGGGCGCTTCTGGATACGGGGGCGGGGTTCCAGGGGCGGATTTCAGACGGCTTCGCGGTCCTCCGTGCCCAGCGCACCCACCATGTGGTGGCGGATATTGGGCGCGACGGCCGCCACCACGACCTCCCGCGGGGCGTCCGCCAGCGGCTGGAGGCGCAGCACGTACCGGGCCATCGCGAGGCCGAACAGCTGGCTCGAAACGAGCGAGGCGCGCAGCGGCAGTTCCGCCGGGTCGACGGCCGTCCCGAGGCGGCGCACGACCCGGCGCGCGATCTGGGTGGTGAAGAATTCACGCAGCAGCAGCGCCTGCCACGGGTGGGAGACCGCGCCGCGCAGCAGCCCGAGGA
>NZ_JBHVHQ010000256.1:0-9918 GCF_042800135.1 Streptomyces sp. NPDC057654
CCCCTGCGCACCACCCCCGTCGGCGCGCGCCGACGTCCCGGCGGCCGAGGCGCCCGCCACCGAGACCGAGCAGATCGTGGCGGCGGTGTGGGCCGATCTGCTCGCGCTCCCGGCCATCGGCCGCGGCGACGACTTCTTCGCCCTGGGCGGGCAGTCCCTGCCGGCCGTACGCGCCGTGGCGGCGCTGCGGGAGCGGCTGGCCCTCCCCGCCGCGGAGTCCCCGGCGCTGATCCGGCTGCTGCTGGCCGGGCCCACGGTCCAGGATTTCGCGCGTGCGGTGGACGAGATCGCCGCGGGCGGGCGTCGCCCGGCCGGTACGGGCCTGGACCTCCGCGCGGAGGGCGAACCGGACCCCGGCCTCCGCATCACGGCACCGCCCCCGCCCGATCCCCTGGCTCCGAGGCACGTGCTGCTCACCGGCGCCACGGGCTTCCTCGGGGCCTTCCTCCTGGACCGCCTGCTGCACCGGACCGATGCCACCGTCCACTGCCTGGTCCGGGCGGCCGACGAGGAGGGCGCGCGGCGGCGGCTACGGGCGAGCCTGCGGCGTTTCGGTCTCACGGCTGATGACACGTGGCGGCGTGTCGTCGCCGTCCCCGGCGACCTGACCAGCCCCGGATTCGGGCTAGGCGCGGCGGGCTTCGACGCGCTGGCCCGCGAGGCGGACACCGTCGTGCACAACGCCGCGCACGTCAACTTCGCCTACCCGTACGACGCGCTGCGCCCGGCCAACGTGGACGGCACCCGTACGGTGCTGCGGCTGGCCGCCGCGCACCGGCTCAAACCCGTCCACTACGTGTCCACCATGGACACGCTCACCGGGGACGGGCTCGCCGGCCGCGAGCATGCGCCGGAGGACGGGCTGCCGCGCCACCCCGACCGGCTCGGCACCGGTTACGCGCAGACCAAGTGGGTCGCCGAGCGCCTGCTCCTGGAGGCGTCGGCGCGCGGGCTGCCGGTGACGGTCCACCGCCCGTACGAGATCAGCGGGTCCGTCGAGCGGGGCACGTGGCCCACCGGCACGTTGATGTGCGCGCTGATCAAGGCCATCGCGGACACCGGGACCGCCCCCGACGCGCCGCTGCCCCTGAACCTCGTGCCCGTGGACTTCACCGCCGACGCGCTCGTACACATCCTCACCCATGAACCGCCGTGCGGCCGGGTCTACCACGTCACCAACGCCCGGCCCGCGGACCTGCGGCTGCTCGTCGACCGACTGCGGGCGCGGGGACGTACGGTCCGCGACGTGCCCGCGGCCGAGTGGCTCGACGCGATGGCGCGGCGCGCCACCGAGTCCCCCGACTTCCCGCTCACCCCGTTCCTGCCGATGCTGACGGTCCCGTCCGGGCCGGGCGCGCCGCCGCGAGGTGAGCTGACCGCTCCCCTCCCTCCGTACGGGCGCGAGAACTTCGATCGTGCCATGGCGGCGTCGGGCCTCGACTGCCCGCCTGTGGACGGCTCCCTCATCGACCACTATCTGGACCACTTCGAGGACATCGGCTTCCTGGCCGCCTCGGAGCGGCGGCCGGGTCCTCGCGGCGGCGCTACTTCTTCGGGTTGCGGAAGCGGCCGAACGCTTTCGTGAGGGCGTTCAGCGGCGATCCGTCCGTCTTGGCCGGTCCCCGTACGGACGGCCGGGGCGTGCCGTCGCCGCCGGTGGCGTCGGCCAGCGCGGACTGTGCCTCCTCGGCGGCCTCCCGGTACAGGTCGCGGGAGTTCGTCATGGCGTCGAGCGCTTCGGCGTACTTGGCGACGAGGCCCTGGGCGTGGACCAGTTCCTCTTCGGGGGTGAGCAGGTGCCAGCCGTGGCGCAGCCGGGCCAGGGCCCGTTCGGCGTCGGCGGGCAGGGGCCGGGGCAGGGCGGCGAACTCCTTGATCCTGTCGAGGAGTTCGGTCGGTTCGGAGCCGTCGAGGAAGACGTTGCGCACGGTGAAGCGCTCCGGGTCGTACTCCGGGTGGCGCGGTTCCGAGGGGAGGACGACGGCGCCGCCGCGCGGCATGCGGACGCTCAGCTCGCGTTTCATCGCGAAGTCGGCGATCTGCGCCTGCTCCGGCGTGCCCCGGTGCTCGACCACCCGGTGCCGCAGGCTCGGCGGCAGGAAGGCGGAGACCGGCTGCTGTCCTCTGGCGTCGGGCGTCATCGCCTCGTGCACGACGACGTGGACGTACCAGCTGTGCCGGGTGCAGTCGCGCAGCCGGCGGCGCAGTTCGTCGTCGTCCTTCGGCAGGTGGTTGGCGGTCCGCAGGCGTACGTCCGGGATGGTGTCGTAGTCCCAGGCGACGCGGTCGCTGTCGGGCCAGAACATGGTGGCGGGCGAGGGCCAGTGCGGCTCCCACGCCCGTTCCGCCTCGGCGGCGAGCACCCAGGCGACGCCCTCGCTCTTCTTGCGGCGGGCCTCGGGGTCGTACGTGGTCAGCTGTGCGCGTACGGTCACGTCGTCGTCGACGCGCCAGCGGGCCTCGAAGAGGCGGCGGGCGGCGGGCCCGGGGTCGGCGGCCTCGTCCCGCGGGTGCAGGACGGTGGAACGGGCCGCCTCGGCGGGTTCGAGGTCCAGGAAATCGTCGAGCACCCCGGCCGCCTTGAGGGCGATCAGGTTGCGCCGGACGTCCTGCTCGGGCTCGGGACCGAGGTGACGCCCGCACGCGAGCCACACGGAGTCGGGGGCGGTGGTCGAGGAGGTGCTGTTCTTGGCCATGGCGTAGTTCTGTGGGTGTTCGGGGCCCGACCAGTGTGGTCTGCGGACCTGGCGGTCATGGTCTGTGAACCTGGCGATGGAAGCGGTACCCCGTCCACGGCTCCACCACGCCCGACGGGGTGCTCGGGGTCGGACGAGGAGGGGCTGAACCGGATCCTATAGCGGCGCCGCCCCCGAACAGAGGAACGCGGCTCCGACACCAGCGGCACCGGGACCTCGGCATATGGCTCCGCGTCCTGAGCGCCTCCGACCGCGTGACGTGGCTACGGCACGTAGCGCGCGTTACTCGGCGGCCTTGCCACACAGCCGGCGCGACCGGGGGCGAAACCGTAGACGGCCCCGGCGTCAGGAGGCGAGCTTCTCCATGACGCGGCCGTGGAGGAGCTCGTACTCCTCGCGGAGCCTGGCCCACTCGGAGCCGGGCGGGCGGGGTATCGCGATGCCCTCGGTGACGGTCTCCTCCGGCACGAACTGCTCGCGGGTGAGGTCGATCTCGACGCCCATGCCGAGGCGGTTCCACCAGTGGTAGTCCACCCGCTCACCACCGACACGCACCTCTCCCCGCAGCAGCTCGCCGCCCACCAGGTCGTTGAGGACCATGGCGGTCACCCCGCACTGGTCCCGGGCGGGGTTGTCCGGGGTCCAGCGCGACCGGTATTCGGGCGTGCAAGTCTCGGCGCTCCAGCTGCCGAGGATGGCTCGTTCGATGTCGGCGAGAAGCAATGTCGTCATGGCGGTGATCCTGCCAGCGGGCACTGACAATCACCGGCCGCTGGCCTGGTCTCCACGGCTGTCGGCTGCCGATCTGAGGGGCGACGGGGCAGTCTCCCCTGGCGCTACGGACGAATGGTCCGGCCTTGTGCAGCGCCCTCCACCGCGTCCACGTACGCCTGGGCCACCTCGGCGACGGGGGTTCCGTCCCTGCCGTCCGCGCCCATGGCTTCCAGGGTTTCCCTGACCCAGCCGGGGCTGATGAGATTGATGCGCAGCCTTCGCGGCAGTTCGCTCGCCGCGTTGCGGACGAAGCCTTCGAGGCCGGCGTTGACGAGGGCTCCGAGCGAGCCGCCGGGCAGCGGAGCGGCGAAGGTTCCGCCAGTCAGCGTGATGGAACCGCCGTCGCGGAGACGGCGCACGGCTCGCTGGGCCAGCGCTACCTGACCGAACAGCTTGCCCTGCGCTCCCGCCGCGATCTCGTCGTCCGACGCCGACTCCAGGTCGATCAGCGGGCCACTGGCGGCGCAGCACACCACGGCGTCGAGATCCGAAACCTCGTCGAAGAGCGCGTCCAAGGAAGACGGATCGGCCATGTCCGCCTTCGTGGGTCCGCCGCGAGATGCCTTGACCAGCTGGTGGGAGGGTTCCAACGCGCCGACGACGGCGCTGCCGATCGTTCCTGTCGCTCCGATCACAAGTACCTTCATGCGACAGATCCTGTCAGGGGCGGTCAACCGGCCCTCCGTGGCGGCATCGAGTACGACCCGAAACGGGCAGAAGTCGGAAGCAAGATCGCCTCACAACACCTCCCACAACACGGATCCCTCGCGCTAACTTCTGTGGTGACCTGTTTCTCGGGCTCTCGGACTCTGGCTCGTCGGTCAGGGGCCGAGCCCCCCACTTCGCCGAGGAGCGCCACTTCATGAGCATGCATCTGAGCCGCAGGAAGTTGCTTGGAGGGGTAGCGGCCACCGTCGCCGCGGCCGGTACCGGCCTTACTCTCGCAAGCCCACGCGCCATCGGCGTCCAGCCGCGGGCTGCCGGTTCGCTGCCTCTCTCGATCGTCAACAAGACCGGAAAGTTCGGCAATTCGTCGATATGGGTCTACATAGTCGGCAACCAGGGCGACCGCCAGGTCCACGTCACCCCGGACGGCAAGATCGCGCCCGTACAGCTGTCGGACAACGGGGCCGACGGCTTCACCGACTACGCCATCCCGCTCAGCGGCAGCGGGGACACCAAGCTGACGTTGCCCCAGATGTCCGGGCGGATCTATGTCGCGCTCGGCGACAAGCTCAAGCTCAAGGTCGTCACGGACGGCGCGGGCAAGGCCGCGTTGCAGTACCCGGCCGGATGGGTGTCCGGCGACCCGAACTACAAGGTGTTGCACGACTGCGCCGAGTTCACGTTCACCGCGGACGGCATGTTCTGCAACACCACCATGGTGGACATGTTCAGCGTCCCGCTCGCCATCCACCTCACCGGCGCGAAGGACCAGACGACCGGCGCCCTCAAGGACGGCGCCCGCGCCAAGATCTTCTCCGATCTCGCCGGCGTCGAGGCGTTCGCGCCGCTCATCGTCGACCGCGACCTGCGCGTCATCGCGCCCGGCCACGGCCTGGACTCCGGCCTGTTCGCCAAGGACTACTTCGCCCCGTACATCGACGAGGTGTGGAACGCGTACGGGTCCAAGGACCTCAAGGTCACCACCGACGCGGGGACGTTCACCGGCCGGGTGAGCGGCGGGAAGTTCGCCTTCGACGGCCCCGCCTCCGTCTCCTTCGCCAAGCCCAGCACCCGTGACGTGCTCTTCTGCGACGGCGCCCTGGCCGCCCCCAACGACGGGCGCACCGGACCGGTCGCCGCCGTCCTCGGCGCGGGCTTCAACCGCACCACGCTGCACGACACGGCCGCACAGCCCACCACCGACCCGGCCGCGTTCTACCGCGCCCGTACGACCAACCACTACGCCAAGGCCATGCACGAGGCCACCGCCGACGGCCACGCGTACGGCTTCGCCTTCGACGACGTCGCGGGCTTCGCCTCGTACATCCAGGACGCGGCCCCGACAGCGGTCACGCTCACCCTGACGGCCTTCTAGGCGTACTGATCACGAGCGTCGCGAAGACCTCCGGTGTGGTGGAGCCGTGCGCGGCTGCACCACACGGAGGCCTTCGCGTCCCACGTGATGCCCGGATGCCCGGCTGCCCCGTCCAGCGCACCCTGCGGGGCCCTGCGAGACATCGGTCGTCCGGTCAGCGGTCCACCCAGTCCGGGGCCCACGCGTCGTGCGGGGCTCGCGGGCCTGCGGCACGCAAGTAATCACGTAGCGCGGTCAGTACGGGGTGCTGGTCCTTGCTGCGGAACAGCAGCACGTGCGGGTAGACCGGGGTCGGGTCGTGCAACGGGATGCGCCGCAGGTCGTGGGTCTGGGGCCACAGGTACCGGTCTCCGCTGCCGACGAGGGTGGCCAGCGAGGCCGAGTCGGCCAGCGCGTCCATCAGGACCTCGTCACCGAAGTTGGGGCCGAGCGCGTCGATGCTCAGGCCGAAGGTCTCGGACAGCGCCTGGTAGAACGCCGCCCACTCCGTGCCCGGCCTGATCCCGGGAATCCAGACGCGGTGGCCGGCCAGGTCCGCGGGCCTGACCCAGGGCGTGTCGGCCAGCGGGTGGCCGGGGCCGGTCAGGAGCTCCAAGGGGGCGTCCAGGAGTCGTTCGGCGCTGATCCCGGCCGGGACCTGAGCCGCCGGCAGGGCGCGGAAGGACGCGTCGACGGTCCCGTCGAGCACCGCTCGGGCGGCTTGGGCGGCGTTCTCCGTGCTCAGCGTGACCGCGTCCAGGTCCGTCTCGGGGCGGGAGCGGTAGAACCGGTAGACGGCCTGGGCGGGAGCGATGCGCCGGTTGAGGACATCGACGCGCAAGGGACGGCTGCCGGGGCGCACGGCCTGCTCGGCCTGCTCGACGGCCGCCAGGATCTTCTTGGCGTGCGGCAAGAAGACCTGCCCGTCCAGGCTCAGCCGGGAGCCGCGGGAGCTCCGCACCAGCAGCGTGACCCCGATGTGCCGCTCCAGGGCCGCGATCCGCTTGGAGACCGCCTGCTGGCTGATTCCCAGCTCGTCGGCCGCTGCCTGGAAGTGACCGGTCCCGGCGACGGCCACGAACGTCCGCAGCGCTTCAGCATCCACACCCTCACTCTACTTTCACCACTACTGGTTGTGCCGGGTGTGGTGCAGGGTTGTTTGATCGAGGGTTCCGCGCGGTGGTGGGATCAGCGCATGTCTACCCGCACCGAGCAGGTTATGTACGTCCAGACGTCCGAGTTCACGCGCCATGCGGAGCGGATCGCGGAAGTCACCGATGCGACGTCGCGACTGAACGTACTGCCGTTCAGCGACAGCGAAGGCCGTACTGAACTACTTTCTGTTGTCTTCGGAGGTCCGCTGCCGGACTCGGTGGTGATCTACCCGCCGTTCTTCACCGAGTGCGGGCTGAACACGACGTTCGGGGAGAACGTCTTCGTCAACCAAGGATGCACCTTTATGGACAAGGGAGGCATCCGCATCGGGGACGGCGTCATGATCGCCCCGAAGGTCAGCCTCATCACCGGAGGCCATCCGCTGCCCCTCGCCGAGCGCCGCGAGTACCTCTCCTTCGCCCCGATCGTCATCGAGGACGACGTCTGGATCGGGACGGCCGCCGTGATCACGCAGGGGGTGACCATCGGTTCCGGCGCGGTGGTCGCAGCCGGTGCGGTGGTCACTCGCGATGTCCCGGCCGGCGCCGTGGTCGCGGGAGTGCCCGCCCGGCTGATCAAGACGATCGACTGAACCCGGCCGGGCTGCCGGCCCGGGGAGAGCACGTCCGCTTCCGATCCCGCTGCCCCGTCACGCCCAACCGCCCGACCGGCAGTGGGCCCGGTTCCGGCCCCTGTCGCCCACCAGCGGCGGCGGCCGCGGCAGGCCGTAGGCCGACCACCGCCATCGCGCCGTGTGGCACCTTCGCCCGGCGCTTCCGCGACGAGACGGGCCTCAGTCCCGGCCGCCGGCTGACCCAGCAACGCCTGCGGCACGCCCGCCATCTGCTGGAGTCCAGCGATCTGTCCGTGGAACACATCGCCCACCAGGTCGGCTTCGCCACCGCCACGTCCCTGCGCCGCCACCTGGCGGCGGAGGCGGGGGTCGCCCCGTCGGCGTACCGGCGCACGTTCCGCGCCGCGAGTACGGGAACGGCCGGGGAAGCACCGTCAGCGGCGCCCACCCGCTGACACGGCATCGGGCGATCCCCGCATCGGCGCATCGGCGCATCGGCGCATCGGTACACCGATGCGAGAATCCCCGGATGCACTCGATCACTCTTCAGCCCGCCAGTGCCGAACTCCGTCCCGTCATCGAGCAGTTGGCGGAGCTGTACCGTCACGACATGTCGGAGTTCTTCGGCTATCTCCCGGACGCCGAAGGGCGGTTCGGCTTCACCCCTCTGCCGCTCTTCTTCGACGAGCCGGAGCGGGAAGCACTGGTGATCCGGTGTGATACGGCGCCGGTCGGGTTCGTGCTGACCCGGCCCATGGCCGAGGGCCCGACCTCGATCTCCGGGTTCTTCGTCGTACGGGCGCTGCGCAGGCGCGGCGTCGGGCGCCAAGTCGCCCTCCAGTTGCTGCGCTCCCGGCCCGGCGCGTGGGGCATCGCTTTTCAGGAGGCCAACGCGGGGGCCGCCCGCTTCTGGCGGGGTGTCGCCGCGGCGGCCGTCGGGCCGGGGAACTGGCGCGAGGAAACCCGCCTGGCCCCCTCGACGACCCCCGTGAACCTGCCGGAGGACCAGTGGATCTTCCTTGATACGAGCCGGGGTTAGGAGTTACCGGAATCAGGAGCCAGGAGTCGGGGCCGCCCGCGGCGGCGCAGTGGTCCCCGCTCACCCCTGCGCCTGCTGCGCGTGTTTCGGCAGGAGCGAGACGAGCAGCAGGGTCAGGGCGTACAGCCCGGCGCAGATGGCGAAGATGAGTTCTGCGGCGGCGATGTAGGAGCCCGTGGTGGCGTGGCCCACGCGGGCGAAGAAGGCGGTGCCGAGGGCGGCGACGCCGATGGCGTTGGCGAATTGCTGGACGGCGTTGAGCATGCCCGCGCCCGTGCCGACCTCCTCGGCGGTGGCGTCGCCGAGGATGTAGTCGAACAGCGGGATGAACACCAGGCCCGCGCCGAACCCGGTCAGGAACAGCGACGGCGTCAGCCGCCAGACCGTAACGTCCGTACCCCAGCGGGCCGTGGACCACCACAGGCCGAGCACCCCGACGACGGCGATCGCCAACCCGATGTGCAGCGCCGTACGTCCCAGCCTCGCCGCCGGCGCTCCGCCGCCGAACAGGACGGCGACGGTGGTGCCGAGGGCCCAGGGGATCAGGGACAGGCCGGAGCGCAGGGGCGTCCAGCCCAGGCCGAGTTGCAGCAGCAGGTTGATGACGAGGATGAACGCGCTGAGCGCGCCGTAGAACCCGGCGACGACCAGCAGGCCGACCACGAAGCCGCGCTTGCGGAAGAGGGACGGGGTGATGACGGGGTGGCTGCTGCGGCGTTCGGAGGCGACGAACAGGGCCAATACGGCGACCGAGGCGGCCATCATGACGTACGTCCAGACCGGCCAGCCCAGTTCGCGCCCCTGGATGAGCGGGACGATCAGCAGGGCGGAGGCGGCGGTGAGCAGACCCACGCCGGTCGTATCGAGGCGGGCGCCGGGGTCCTCGCCGCCGCGGCGGGGCAGTACGCGCAGGCCGAGCGCGACGGCGGCCACGCCGAACGGGACGTTGATCAGGAAGATGGACCGCCATCCGCTGCCGAACAGGTCCAGGTGCAGCAGCCAGCCCGCCAGGATCGGGCCGCCGACGGTCGCCAGGCCCATGATCGGACCGAACGGCATCAGCGCCTTGCGCAGCAGATGCGGCGGGAAGGCGATCTTCACCAGCGCCATGCCCTGCGGGATCAGCACGGACCCGAACAGCCCTTGCAGCACGCGGGCCGCGATCAGGAAGCCGGGGTCCGGGGCCAGCCCGCAGGCCAGCGAGGTCAGGGTGAAGCCCGCCATGCCGATCAGGAACAGCCGGCGGCGGCCCATCAGGTCGCCGAGCCGGCCCGAGGTGATCAGGCCGAGCGCGAAGGCCGCGGTGTAGGCGGACAGCACCCACTGGAGCGTCATCGGCCCACCGCCGAGATCGGCCCGGATCGAGGGGCCGGCGAGGTTGGCGACGCTGGAGTCGACGAGGTCCATGATCTCGCCGAGGAAGACGACCACGAGGAGCAGCCACGCGGAGCGCATCGGCATCGGCAGCGACGTCGGCGTTGGCGTTGGCGGTGGCGGTGGCGGTGGCGGTGGCGTCATCAGGCGCGGCTGCGACTGCGGCTGCGGCTGCGCTGTCGCAGCACCATCGGAAGAACGTTGTTCTAGAGTCACGAACACCATTCGAGCATGAACGAACATCGTTCGCAAGATAGGAACGTCGTTTGTTCGAGCGGGTATGCTC
>NZ_JBHVHQ010000257.1:0-9908 GCF_042800135.1 Streptomyces sp. NPDC057654
GCGCAGGCGGTCCATCAGCCATTCCTTCTCCGCGCTGTTGAGTTGCCGGTGCGGCTCGTCGCGCTTGCAACTGGTGCAGTACAGCGCCATGGCACCTCCTCGGACAGTCCGGACATTCAGGAGGTAGCGGAGTCTAGGCGGCTGTTAGACGGCGCGACAGTGCAAAAGCAGACGGCCCTCGCGAGTCACGTCCTCGCGGGGGCCGTCTGTCTATCCGCCTGCCAAGCGAAGGTTGAGAAGACGATCACGAGGCAGGACGCTCTTCGCTACGGAGCCAACAGCAGGTTATTGGCCCGCTCCTTGGCGGCGGTGTAGCGCTTGGCCACGTCCTGCCAGTTGACGACCTGCCACATGGCCTCGATGAAGTCCACCTTCTGGTTCTTGTACTGAAGGTAGAAGGCGTGCTCCCAGGCGTCGAAGACCAGGATCGGGACCGAGCCCTGGCCGACGTTGCCCTGGTGGTCGTAGATCTGCTCGACGATGAGGCGGCCGGTGACCGGCTCGTACGCGAGGACGCCCCAGCCCGAGCCCTGCGTGGTGGCCGACGCCTTGGTCAGCTGGGCCTTGAACTTGGCGAAGGAGCCGAAGGACTCCGCGATGGCGTCCGCGAGGCCGCCCACGCCGTCCTTGTCCAGCGGCTCGCCGCCGCCGTCACCGGTCATGTTGTGCCAGTAGATGGAGTGCAGGATGTGGCCGGAGAGGTGGAAGGCCAGGTTCTTCTCCAGGCCGTTGATCGAGCCCCACTGGTCCTTGTCCCGGGCCTCCTCAAGCTGCTCCAGGGTGTCGTTCGCACCCTTGACGTACGCCGCGTGGTGCTTGTCGTGGTGCAGTTCGATGATCTCGGGGCTGATGACCGGAGCCAGCGCCGAGTAGTCATACGGGAGTTCAGGAAGTGTGTAGATGGCCATGCCGAGCCCTCTCCGACTGCGTGTTGCAATTAACTTGCAGGTAGACGCTACCAGCAGGAGCAATCCAAACGCGGGAAAGGGTGGCGTCCTGCGACAAAAGACCGAGGCGGGGTAGGACCTGAAGATCAGGACCTGCCCCGCCCCGGTCAGGAGCGTGCGCCGCGTCAGTTCTTGGCGGCTACCGCCCGCTGTCGCAGGTATCCGACGAGTGCCAGCACGACCGTCAGCCCGGCGGTGAAGTACAGCTGGAGCCGGGTGTCCTCCTCGCGGAGCATCAGCGCCAGCACGCCGACGATGGCGATCAGCGCCGCCCAGGTCAGATACGGGAAGAGCCACATCCGCACGACGAGCCGCTCGGGCGCCTCGCGCTGGAGCCGGCGCCGCGACAGCAGCTGGGTGGCCGCGATGAAGGCCCACACCACGAGCACGGCGGCGCCGGTCATGTACAGCAGCCACTTGAAGACGGTCTCCGGCCACCAGTAGCTGAGCAGCACCGCGAAGAAACCGAAGGCGGAGGAGGCGAGCACGGTCAGCCGGGGGACGCCGCCGAAGGTCCGGCCGAGGAACTTGGGGCCCTGGCCGCGGGCCACGAGCGAGTACGACATCCGGGACGCGCCGTAGATATTGGCGTTCATCGCGGAGAGCAGGGCGATCAGCACGATGACGTTCATGATCTGGCCGGCCGCGGGAATGTCGAGGTGGTCCAGGACCGCGACGTACGGGCCGTCCTTGACCACCGACTTGTCGTCCCACGGGATCAGCGTGACGACCACCAGCATCGAGCCGACGTAGAAGAGGGCGATGCGCCACATCGCGGTGCGGACCGCCTTCGCGACGCCGCGCACCGGGTGCTCCGACTCGGCCGCCGCGATCGTCACGGTCTCCAGGCCGCCGTAGGCGAACACGGACGCCAGCAGGCCGATGATCAGGCCGTTCAGGCCGTTCGGCAGGAAGCCGCCCGCGCCGGTGAGGTTGTCGGACCCCGGCGAGCTGGTGCCCGGCAGCAGCCCGAGGACGGCGAGCACGCCCAGCACCAGGAAGACGCCGATCGCGCCGACCTTCAGCGTCGCGAACCAGAATTCGAACTCGCCGAAGTTGCCCACCGCCGCGAGGTTCGTACCGCAGAAGAGGACCATGAACAGCAGGACCCACATCCACGAGGACGTGGCGGGGAACCACGAGACCATGATGGCCGCCGCGCCGATCGCCTCGACCGCGATGCCCACGCACAGCTCGACCCAGAACATCCACCCCGCGGTGAACCCCGCCCACGGGCCTATCGCGCGTTCGGCGTGCACGGAGAAGGTGCCCGACGCCGGGTTGGCCGCGGACAGCTCGCCGAGCATCCGCATCACGAGCATCACCAGCAGACCGGAGACCGCGTACGCGAGCACGATGCCGGGCCCGGCCTTGGCGATGCCCGCGCCCGACCCCACGAAGAGGCCCGCGCCGATCACACCGCCCAGCGCGATCATCGACAGGTGGCGCTGTTTGAGGCCGTTCGACAGTGATGCGTCGCCGGGCGCTACGGGGGCGCTTGGTGCGCCGGAGACCTCGCGCTCATGCGCGGAGGACGCAGGGGTCCGAGTCATGGTCGTGGCTGTCCTCAGGCGTGAGATCGGTAAGGAGGGACCTCAGTGTGGGGCGCGTGTTCGCTCAGGACAACAGGCGTGACAGAGGTGTTCGATATTCAGTCCTGATCGTGACTGTGTGTACCTGAGTGGTCGTCAGAAACGTCTCTGTGCGGCATCGTGCGCTGTGCGTTACCGGACTCCGTACGTCCGAATCCCGTGCGGGCGGCGTCGGTTCCGTACGTCCGAATCCCGCGTATCCGGCCCTGCCGAAGCCTGTTCTGCCGTGCCGCCTTGCCGAGCCCAGTCCCGCGTACCCCGCGCTACCGCGCCGCCCCGCGCAGCCGCCACTCCCTGAGCAGGGACACCAGCAGCACCACGCCCGTGGCCCCCGCCGACCACAGCAGCTGCGGCCGGGCCGAGTCGTCGAACAGCATCAGCACCAGCACCGTCGCCATCGCGGCCAGCGCCGCCCACGTCAGCCAGGGGAAACCCCACATCCGCAGGGTGAGGCGGTCCGGGAGCTCGCGCTCCAGTCGTCGGCGCAGCCGCAGCTGCGAGGCGGCGATCAGCCCCCAGACGAAGAGCAGCACCGCGCCCACCGCGTTCAGCAGGTACTGGAAGATCGAATCCGGCCACTTCAGATTCAGCAGCACGGAGACGAAGCCGAAGGCGACCGACGCGAGCACCGCCCGCCGCGGCACCCCGCCGCCCGACACCGCCAGCAGCGAGCGCGGCGCCTCGCCGCGCTCGGCCAGCGAGAAGACCATCCGGGACGAGCCGTAGAGGTTGGCGTTGAGGGCGGACAGCAGCGCCACGAACACCACGATGTTCATGATCTGCCCGGCGGCCGGCACCCCGATCGCGTCCAGCACCGCCACGTACGGGCTCTTCCCCGGCCGCATCGAGGACCAGGGGAGGAGGGCGACGATGACGAGCATCGAGCCGACGTAGAAGAAGAGGATGCGCCACACGGCGCTGCGCACCGCGCGGCCCACCGCGCGCCCCGGGTCGTCCGACTCGGCGGCCGCGATGGTGACGACCTCCAGGCCGCCGAAGGCGAAGACCACGGCGAGCACGCCGGAGGTCACCCCGCTCCAGCCGTTCGGCAGGAAACCGCCCTGCCCGGTGAGGTTGGTGAGCCCCACCGCGTGTGTGTCGGGCAGCACCCCGAAGATCGCCAGCAGGCTCAGCGCCAGAAACAGAATGATCGCCGTGACCTTGAGCGTGGCGAACCAGAACTCGAACTCGCCGAAGTTGCGCACCGCCGCGAGATTGGCGCAGGTGAACACCACCATGAACAGCAGCACCCACGCCCACTGCGGCACCGACGGCACCCAGCCGTTCGCGATCTGCGCCGCGCCCGTCGCCTCCACCGCCAACACGACGACCAGCAGGAACCAGTACAGCCAGCCCACCGAGAAGCCGGCCCACCGCCCCAGCGCCCGCTCCGCGTGCACCGAGAACGCGCCCGAGGCAGGCATCGCCGCGGACATCTCGCCGAGCATCCGCATCACCAGCATCGCGAGCGCGCCCGCGATCAGATACGAGACGACGATGCCGGGCCCCGCGACGGCGATGCCCGCGCCCGAGCCCACGAACAGCCCGGCGCCGATCACCCCGCCCAGCCCGAGCATCGTCATATGGCGCTGTTTGAGCCCGGCGGCGAGCGGCTCTCTCGGACCGTCGGTACGGGACTCGACGGCACGTGCTGCGTCCTGCTGCATAACGCTCGTGACTCCCGAGGCGAGGCGTGGTCAGAGTGACCAATGTGTGGTCAGAAGGACCACAGTGTCCCCGCGCCCGACCGCGCCGCGCAAACCCCCGTCGCCGCGTGACAAGCCTCACGCGGCCCCCGGGAACCGGCGAACCCCCAGGCGGGCCGGGAAATCACGGCCCCGATCGGAACTCTCCAAGACCGGCCGCCCGGCTTTGTCACCGCCATACCGTGATCACGGAGAGCCCCTCCGCTAACGTCGCACTGTCGTTAACCGCCCCCTCGACCCCGCGGAGTAACCGATGGCCACCGCCGCCGCCACAGCTTCCCGGACCGGTACGGTCCTCGCCGATCTGCTCCCCGCCTCGACCGGCGCACGGGCCCGCGTCCGCGACGCCGCCCTCGTCCTCGGCGGAGCCGCCCTCACCGGCGTCGCCGCCCAGATAGCCGTCCCGGTCCCGGGCTCCCCGGTCCCGGTCACCGGCCAGACCTTCGCCGCCCTGCTGGTCGGCACCGCCCTCGGCGCGCGCCGCGGCTTCCTCTCCCTCGCGCTGTACGCCCTGGTCGGCATGGCCGGCATGCCCTGGTTCGCGAACGGCGCGGCGGGCGCGGGCGGCGCGACCTTCGGTTACGTGCTGGGCATGCTGCTCGCCGCGACCGTCGTCGGCTCGCTGGCCCGCCGCGGCGCGGACCGCTCCCCGCTGCGCACCGCGGGCACCATGGCGCTCGGCTCCGCGCTGATCTACGGGATCGGCGTCCCCTACCTCGCGCTGAGCACGCACATCTCGCTCTCCGCGGCCGTCGCGGCCGGTCTGACCCCGTTCCTCATCGGCGACGCGCTCAAGGCCGCGCTCGCGATGGGCGCGCTGCCCGCCGCCTGGAAGCTGCTCGGCCGCCGCGGCTGAGCACGGGAGACACGCCCGTACGGGCCGGGGCCCGCGTCCGAGGGGATCGGACGCGGGCCCCGGTGTCGTGTACGGGTCCGGCGCGCTGACGGGCCGGACCCGCCGTGCCGTGCTCCGCTGATCCTCGTGTCCCGTTTGATCCTCGTGACCCGTTGGCGCTCCGGCGCGCCGCGCGCTCAGTGGCGGCCGTGCTTACGGGTCGTCAGCCAGATCCCCGCCGCGCCCGTGGCCAGCAGCACCACGGCGATCCCGCCGGTCAGCGGGAGGGACGACGGCGTGCCCGTACTGGGCAGCTCGCTCTTGCTCGGGCCGGGCGACGGGCTCTTCCCCGACGAGCCGGCCGGTACGTTCCGCGTGCCGAGCAGCAGCGGGGTGTCGGGCGCGTCGGAGCTGGTGTCGGTGGTGCCGAACTGGACCGGGCCCTGCTGCCACAGCACGGTCTTGGTGTTGCCCAGGGTGACCGGGAGGCAGATCTGCCCGGTCTTCTTCAGATCGAAGCTCGCGTCGACCTGGTAGCTGCGGCTCTTTCCCGCGGCCAGTTTATCGATGGGGCAGGCGAATCCGCTGTTCGAACCCGGTGGCAATTGTGCGGTCGGGATGGCCGTGCAGCCCTTGACGGCGTTGACGCGCATCCCCTGGAACCCCACGACGCTGAGCGTGATCGCTCCGGTCGCCTTGGTTCCCTTGTTGGTGACCTTCGCGGTCAGCGCGGTTTTCCCGGTCTTCTTGTCGACGGAGATCTTGGCCGGCAGCTCCGTGCTGATCTTGTAGCCGGCCGGGGCGCTCGCCCCCGGACTGCCACCCTCGCTGCTGCCGGGCGACGGCTCGGCGGCCAGCGCCTCGAAGGGCAGCAGCAGCATCGCACCGGTGACGGCCACTACCCATAA
The DNA here is from genome assembly GCF_042800135.1 of Streptomyces sp. NPDC057654. Taxonomy (NCBI): domain Bacteria; kingdom Bacillati; phylum Actinomycetota; class Actinomycetes; order Kitasatosporales; family Streptomycetaceae; genus Streptomyces; species Streptomyces sp. NPDC057654. The sequence continues at coordinate 5,989 of NZ_JBHVHQ010000257.1, forward strand.
GGATCGTCGCTGATTACTTCGTCGCATTTTCGTTCCCCCCTATCTGTAGTCTCTACAGAAGTATTTGAATAGGTACCACAAGATTGCGTTCGTGAGGGGTACGGGAAGCTATTTCCGTAATGGGGGCGGGCCTGGTGGGAAACAAGAGCGGCGAGGTGCAGGGGCGATTGGTGGTCGATCGCTACCGGCTGCTGGAATTGATCGGGCGGGGCGGAATGGGACGCGTGTGGCGCGCCCGCGACGAAGTGCTCGGCCGGCCGGTGGCCGCCAAGGAGATACGGCTCGACGAACTCGTCGGCGAGGACAGCGCCGTGGCGCGCGAACGCAGTCTGCGCGAGGCGCGGGCCACGGCCCGTATCGACCACCCCAACGTCGTGCGGGTCTACGACGTGGCGGAGGAGGACGACCGGCTGTGGATCGTGATGGAGCTGGTCGACGCCCGGTCGCTCGAACAGGTCCTGACGCAGGACGGCCCGGTGACGCCGCACGAGGCCGCCCGGATCGGGCTCGGCCTGACCCGCGCACTGCGCTCGGTGCACGCCGTCGGCGTGCTGCACCGCGACATCAAGCCGGGCAACGTCCTGCTCACGGTGCGCGGCCGGATCGTCCTCACGGACTTCGGCATCGCCGCGATGCAGGACGCGGCGGCGCTGACGATGGCCGGCACGCTGGTCGGCTCGCCGGAGTACATGGCCCCGGAGCGTATCGAGGGCCGCGAGCAGGGGCCGCCCTCGGACCTGTGGTCGCTCGGGGCCACGCTGTGCGCGGCGGTCGGCGGCCGGTCTCCGTTCATGCGGGCGACGACGCTCGCCACGCTGCACGCCGTGCTGTACGAGGAGCCGGAGATCCCGGACACGGCGGGCCCGCTGCGGCCGACGCTGGCGGAGCTGCTGCAAAAGGAGCCGGGGCGGCGCCCGACGCTCGACGGGACGGAGTCGGAGCTCGCGCCGCTGGCCGAGCCGGCGCCCGAGCAGCGGCCGCACCCGCCGACGGTCCTCGCCGAGCAGCCGCCGCCGCCCGTGTCGCCCCCGCGGGAGGAGCCCGTACCGCCCCGTCGGCAGCAGCCGGAGCAGCGGTCACCCGCCCCGCCGTCCCACGACCCCACCGTGGCCGACGTGCCCGTACGCGACGCGCCGCCCCGCGGCGCGCGGCGCAGGACGGCGATGATGGCGGCCGCCGCCGTGGTGGCGGTCTCGGCGGTGACGGCCGGGGTGGTCTTCGCCCTCCAGGGGCCGGACACCGGCGGCTCTGCGTCGTCTGGGTCTGCCGGCTCCTCGGCCGCCCGGAGCAGCGCGGCCTCGCCCCAGGAGAAGTCGCCGAGCGGTTCGGCTTCGGCGAGCGGTTCGCGGCCGGCGGACACCGCCGCGGCGCAGCGCCAGGAGGACGGTTTCAGCTGGGCCCCGCCCTCCGGCTGGAACCGCACCGAGCGCAGCCCGAGCGACATCAGCTACAGCCCCAAGGACGGCACCGTCGAACTGTCGGCCTCCCAGGGCCGTACGACGGAGGACCTGCTGACGCACTGGCAGCGCTTCGAGCGGGACTACCAGGGGCGGCCGGGCTACCGCAAGCAGCGGCTGGAACGCACCACGTTCCACGGCAACCCGGCCGTGATCTGGGAATACGCCTTCCTCCAGGGCGGTCAGCCGGGCCACGGCCAGCAGCTCGGCTTCACGAACGGGGGCCGTACGTACCAGGTCAGCGTCTGGTACCTGGACCCCGTGCGCGCCACCGCCCTCGACGTCTACTCGCGCGCCAAGGACTCGTTCCGCACCCGGTGACGGCGGCGGTCCAGGATCAGACCGACGGCCAGCACCAGCGCGCCCACGACCACGGACATGATCATCTGCTTGCGGCCCGCGTCGTCGTAGAACATGTAGCCCACCACGAAGATGATCACCGCGATGGTCGCGTAGGTCAGATACGGGAAGAGCCACATCTTGACCGTGTGCCGCTCGGGCATGTCGCGCTCGATGACCCGGCGCATCCGCAGCTGCGAGAAGCAGATGACGAGCCAGACGAAGAGGGCGACCGCGCCGGACGAGTTGAGCAGGAAGTTGAAGACGGTGTCCGGCGAGGTGTAGTTGAAGATGACGGCGACGAAGCCGAAGGCCACCGAGGACCAGATCGCGACGGCGGGCACGCCGCGCTTGTTGACCTGGCCGAAGGACTTCGGCGCGTCACCGCGCTGGCCGAGGGAGAAGGCCATGCGGGAGGCGGTGTAGAGGCCGGAGTTGAGACAGGAGAGCACGGCGGTCAGCACGATGACGTCCATGACGGTGCCGGCGTGCGGGATGCCGATCTGGTTGAGCACGGCGACGTACGGGCCGACCTTGACGATCTCCGGGTCGTTCCACGGCAGCAGCGTCACGACGAGGAGGATCGAGCCCAGGTAGAAGATGCCGATGCGCCAGATCACGCTGTTGGTGGCCCTGGCGACCATCTTCTCGGGGTTCTCGGACTCGCCCGCGGCCAGGGTGACGATCTCGCTGCCCATGAAGGAGAAGACGACGAGCAGCATGCCGGAGAGGATGGTGCCCGGCCCGTTCGGCAGGAAGCCGCCCTGCCCGGTCAGATTCCCCAGCCCCACCGCGTGGGTGTCCGGCAGCACGCCGAAGACGGCGAGGGCCGCGACGACGATGAACACGGCGATCGCCACGACCTTGATGCCGGCGAACCAGAACTCGAACTCGCCGTACGAGCCGACCGAGACGAGGTTGGTCGCGGTCAGGAGGATCATGACGATCAGCGACCAGCCCCACTGCGGGACGGCCGGTATCCACCCGTTGAGGATGGTCGCGCCGGCGGTCGCCTCGACGGCGAGCACGACGGCCCAGAAGAACCAGTACAGCCAGCCGATGGTGAACCCGGCCCAGCGGCCGAGCGCTCGGTCCGCGTAGGCGGAGAAGGAGCCGGAGGCCGGGTCGGCGGCCGCCATCTCGCCGAGCATCCGCATCACGAGCACGACCAGGAGGCCGGCGAGCGCGTACGAGATGAGGATGCCGGGTCCCGCCTTGGCGATGCCCGCGCCGGAGCCGACGAACAGGCCCGCCCCGATGACGCCGCCGATGGCGATCATCGAGAGGTGGCGATTTTTCAGTCCGGCCTTGAGGCTGTCTTGAGGTTCATGAGAATCTGGGGTGCTGCTCGGATCACCGGTGGCCGACGCCTTTGTCGTGATCGGTGGTGTCGCGCTCATATTTGTGCACGTTCCTTAGCTGCAGTCTTTGGCAGGACGGCGTTCCGTAACCGGCATGCAGGCGGTTACGGGTCCAGGCATTACAGCTTTTCGAAGGCGTCTTACGGAAGCCCCTGATCCGTAATGTTGTATTCACCCTCGGTAGCAGCACCCTGGAGCGTCTGCCCGCTCCCGGACGTGCCACACTCGACGCCATGCGCGTGTACCTCGGCTCCGACCATGCCGGTTACGAACTCAAGAACCACCTCGTCGAGTGGCTGGGGGCCCACGGCCACGACCCCGTCGACGTCGGCCCGCACATCTACGACGCCCAGGACGACTATCCGCCGTTCTGCCTGCGGGCGGCCGAGCGGACCGCCGCGGACCCGGACAGCCTGGGCATCGTGATCGGCGGCTCCGGCAACGGCGAGCAGATCGCCGCCAACAAGGTCAAGGGCGTACGGGCCGCACTGGCCTGGAGCGAGCAGACCGCCCAGCTCGGGCGCGAGCACAACGACGCCAACGTGCTGTCCGTCGGCGGCCGGATGCACACCGAGGAGGAGGCGACCCGGTTCGTCGAGATCTTCCTCAACACCCCGTACAGCGGCGAGGAGCGGCACACCCGCCGCATCGAGATGCTGAGCGCGTACGAGGCCACGGGCGAGCTGCCGCCCATCCCGGCGCACCACCCCCAGCCGTAACGGCGAGTCTTGGGACGGCCGGGCCGCCGCTGCGGTGGCCCGGC
>NZ_JBHVHQ010000258.1:0-9892 GCF_042800135.1 Streptomyces sp. NPDC057654
CTCCAGGAGCTTCACGTAGCGCGCGGCGCGCGGGGTCAGCTCCGTGGCGGTCAGGTCCACCCGGGGGAGCGGCCCGGTCGTCGCCGCGGTCGCGACCGACAGCGCCGCGACAACGCTGTCATTCGCTGCCGCGACCACCGCGGCGCGCACGGCTTCGGGCCAGTCGCTCCCGGACGCGGCGGTCCGCGCGGGGAAGACCTCCGCGGCGTCGACGGCGACCGGCTCGCCGGTCAGCACGTCCAGGCCGGACAGCCGGTCGCCTTTGCGAGCATCGTGCATGACGGCCGCGTACCGCTCGAACGCGCGGCGGACGGCGCGCTGCCGCGACTCGACGACGTTCTCGCCGTAGCCGTGCACGGGGAACGGGCCGCCGGCGAGACCGGCCGGGTCGGAGACGACGACCTCGCTGACGAACAGCGGCAGCTGCTCGTAGTCGCGCTCGGTGATCTCGGCGAACACGCCGGTCCGCGGGTCCACGCAGTCCACCGCGCGCCGGGCCAGCTCCTCGTCGTCGACGGGCGCCGCGGCGGGCAGCGCGGTCAGCCGCGCCGGGTCGTCGGGAACGTCGGGCAGCGCGAGCGGGTGGGGAAGGAAGGGGTGCTTCGCGGTCTCCAGCGACTCCAGGTCGAACCGGACCAGGTGACCGGCGCCGGAATCGGCGTCGGCTCCGCTGCTCCCGTCGATGCCGGTGAGGTGCCGGAACGCGGCGAAGCACAGCTGGTTGGCGACCAGCGCGACCGTGGGGCCGCGCAGGAACTCGCTCACCGCGGCCTCCGGGTGGTCGCCCAGATCGCCACCGGCTCCGTCTCCGGCTCGATCTCCGGCTCGGTCTCCGGCTCGGTCTTCGGCTCGGTCTCCGGTTCCGGCTCCGGCGATGTCCGGTGCGAGGGCGCGCAGCCGCCGCCAGGCGGACTCCCAGGCCGTGGCGTCGCCGTCCTTCCCGGTCACGGGCCCGATCCAGGCGTCGTCGCCGGCCACGACGACCTGCGCGGAGGCCGCCCCCGCGGCACTGGCGGCGTGGGCCAGCAGCCGGGCCCGCTCGATCATGGGCCGGTCCGCGACGTGCAGCACCATGGCCGCGCCGTCCGCGAGGCGGCCGAGGTCTCCGCCGTCTTCATCCACATAGTCGATCACGTAGTCGATCCGCTGCGCGGGGTCCTGCGCGCGGGCCGCGGCGAGGTGCTCGGCGACGCGCTCCCGGTCGAACGGCGACTCGCCGAACGGCGCGAGCGACAACGCGCGCACCCCGGAGCGCAACTGCGCGTTGGCGAGCGCCTGGAGCAGCGGGCCGGACCCGGCCAGTACGAGATTGCCGGCGCGGTATTCCTCGAAGCGGAGTTCCGGCGACTCGACGAAGTACTCGATGAAAGCGATATTGGCCGCGTAGGTCTTGGCCACGTCGGCCGGCAGTGTGTGCGGGCGGTCGTCCAGTACGTTCTTCACGTACCCCTTGCCGAGCAGCAGCATCGTCAGCTTGGCCAGGCCGGAGCGGCTGGACTCCGGTACGGACGCGCAGAGTTCGCCGAGTGTCCTGGTGCCGTCCAGCATCGGCGCGATCCGCTGGATCCACTCGTAGGTCGACGCTCCTTTGAGTATCGACCCGCCCAGATTGCTGCGGATGTAAGCGCCTTCCGGCACGCGCATGACGTATACGTCGCCACGCAGTCGCGGCCGTATCCGCTCGACATTGGCTTCCATGAACACCGCTTCTTCACGCATTCTTGATGTCTGGTCAGGAGGAGGACCGAGAGCCACCCGGTCCCCGTTCACAACGCGCACCGGCTAGAGCACATGTGCCCGGAACATCAGCACCCGGATCAGGTGCAGGAACAGCACGGGCAGCAGCAGCAACAGCTGCTCGCACCGCCGGAAGCGGACAGCTCGGTCAGGCCGTAGCCGGCCGTGACCGACTCGGGCACCACCTCGCCCAGGTCCACCAACTCGAAGGCGCTGTCATCCAGCACCAGGTCGTCGAAACCCTCCATGTCTTTCACCTCTTTTCTATTCAGAGTGTTTTCACTTCGGGCAGCACCTTGGTGCAGAAAAGCTCCAGGGTCTGCCCAGCCTCGGCGAGCGGCATCGCTCCGAAATCGATTTGCCAGAGGATTTCGTCGACGCCGCCGATATCGTCGTTGAAGGCGCGGATCCGGTCGATGACGGTGGCCGGCGAACCGGCGATCACGCCGCCTTCGGTGAAAAGCTTCCGGGGTTGCAGGCCGCGCAGCATCCAGCCGAAGCCGGAATAGCCGCGGTAGGCGGAGGACTCCCGCCGGTCCCAGGGGTTCACGGCCTCCGCCCAGACGTCCAGGTAGCGGCGGAGGTAGGTCTCGGCGATCTGCTCGGCGCGCTCGTCGGTGTCCGCGATGACCAGCGGCAGGCTGGCCGCGACGCGCGGGCGGAGTCCGGACGCGCCGTGCGCGGCCTGGAACGCGTCGCGGTAGAGATCGAGGTGGCCGCGGAACTCGTGGGGCGAGATCATCGGGGTGATCAGCAGCCCCAGCCCCTCCGTGCCGAGCCAGGTGAAGCTCTCGGGGGTGCGCACGGCGGCGCCCCAGACGGGCGGGTGCGGTCGCTGGGTGGGCCGCGGAAGTCCCGTCACGTCGTTGTAGGAGAAGAACGGCGTGTCCTCGCTGACTTTCTCCTCGGTCCATATGCGCAGCACCGCGCGAATCGTCTCGCGGAATCGGTCGACGCTCTCGTCCATATCCAGGCCCAGCGCGTCGAACTCGTCGGGCAGATAGGCCCGCGCGAATCCCACGTCGAGCCGGCCGCCGCTGATCGCGTCCACCTGCGCGGCTTCCGCGGCCAATTGGATCGGGTGGTGGAAGACCGGCAGCACGCAGCCGGTCATGAGTCGTACGGACTCGGTTCGGGCGGCCACGGCGGAGAGGAAGCCGAAGGGGCTCGGGCAGTAGCCGCCGTAGTGGTGGAGGTAGTGCTCGGTCATCTTGACCGAGTTCAGGCCGCCCAGTTCCCCCTGGACCGACAACTCCAGCGCATCGCTGTAGTAGGTCTGCGGAGATTTCGTCTCCGGAGTGCAGTCGGGAAGAAAGGAAAGCCCAAATCGCACCGATACCACTCCCTAGCAACCGTGTATTAACCGGATGGACACCCGGATAGCCATCCGGATTTATGCCCGCACGGTGCGGGGTCCCTCGGCGCCACCGATTCGCGGCTGACGCTACATCTGGCCCCCCAGAGCGTCAATATCCTTCGGCCCGGTGGTCTGAACCTGAAAGTTTTTTAAGGTTCGTCCGGTATCCTCGGAGATACTTACGCTACGAAGCGTGCGTTATTGACACGTCCGTCCAATACTGCAAGCGTGGCGTTCGATGCATACGTCTCCATACGCCTGCTCCTTACGCATGCATGTGTCAGATGCATACTGCACGCGTTTGTATACGATGTGCATTCCAGCGCACCGATGCGCGCCGATGCGGGATTCCTCCGCGCCGCCCCTGAAAAGCCGCTCGATGGATGTTGGCCATGACCTCCACGTTGGATACGCCGCACGCCGCGCCCACTGCCCGCGCCGCTCGCCCAGGGGATGCCGCCCCCGCCGGTGAGCAGCCGGCGCCCGTCGGCGAGCCGTCCCCGCCGCACGTCGGCAAGAAGCCCGTACAGCTCGTCGAGTTCACGGCGATGCACGGCGTCCGCTACAGCGTCACCCTCGGCTATCTGAAGGCGACCGCCGTCGCCGACCCCGTACTTGACGCGTCCTGCGATTTCCGGATCTGCGTGCGCGAACAGAGCGGCGGGGACCAGGCGATGGCGGAACTGCTCGACTCCTGGGACGAACCGTTCGCCGTCGCGCTGACCGTCTTCTTCTGGAACCGCTCCCAGTCCCTGGAACTGGCCCGCCAGGTGAAGGAACGCTGGCCCGAGTGCCGGGTCGTCGTCGGCGGCAACGATGTCAGCCACCAGCAGGACCCGCTGTTCGCCGAGGCCCCCTGGGTGGACGTCCTGGTGCACGGCGAAGGCGAGCTGCGCTTCCGCGACCTGATGCACTGTCTGCTGGCCGACGGCGACCTCGCGACCATCCCCGGCATCAGCCACTGGTCCGACGGCGTCCTCGTCACCAACCCGGACGCGGACCGCATCACCGATCTCGAACAGGTCGTCTCGCCGATCCTCACCCCGGTCTACTCCGACGAGGAGATCACCGGCTCGTCGATGATCGTCTACGAGACCAACCGCGGCTGCCCGTACAAGTGCGCCTTCTGCTACTGGGGCGGCGCGACCAACTCCAAGGTGCGCCAGTTCGACCTGGAGCGCATCTTCGCCGAACTGGGCCGGCTGATCCGACTGATGCCCACGGACGCCACGCTGTTCATCGCGGACGCGAACTTCGGCATCCTCGCCCGCGACCGGCAGATCGCCGAGCACATCGTCGAACTCACCCAGCGCTACGACAAGCGTCTGATCATCAGCACCAACTGGGCGAAGAACGGCAACCAGCGCATCGTGGAGATCGCGAGCATGCTGCACGCCGCCGACCTCACCGGCGCGATCACGCTCTCCGCGCAGTCCTTCGACGCGGACGTACTGAAGATCGCCAACCGCGCCAACATCCGCACCGACCACTACCGGCGGCTGCTCTCCCGGTTCCGCGAACTCAACGTCCCCACCTACACCGACCTCATCTGGGGCCTGCCCGGCGAGACGTACGAGTCCTACCTCAAGGGCGTCGAAGAGGTGCTGACGGCGGGCGGCTCGCCGGTGATCTATCCGCTGCTGCTGCTCAACAACACCGAGTACTCACGCGAGTCCTTCCAGGACGAGCACGAACTGACGACGCGCCGGATGCCCGGCGACGTCACCAACCCCGAACTCATCGCCGACGTCGTCGTCGCGCACGAGGCCATGACCGCCGACGAATGGGCGAGCGGCATGGAATTCCGCGTCGCCATGACGCTCTTCCAGAAGATCCTGCTGCGCTGCGCGCTGCGCGTCATCCACGCCACGACGGGCGTACGGCTGGTCGAACTGTGCCAGCAGGTCTGGTCGTTCCTGCTCGACGACTGCGCCGACCCGTTCCTGCGCGCCGTCGCCCGCAATGTCGTCGTCGCCCACCAGGAACCGGCCGCCCTGGACATGGAACTGCTCAAGACGGTCATCGGCGACCAGATCGTCGTACCCGAGGAAGTGCACTTCCAGGCCCTGCTGTGCCGCGCCGTCAGCACCGAGCGCGCCACGGCACAGCTGCTCACCGCCGCCGTCGACTGGCTCTGCGACCGGCTCGCCGACTCCGGGCACGAGGTCGACCGCGTACTGATCGACGGCGCGCTGACCCTCGACATCGCGGCGACGACGGTCCTGCGCGCGAGCCTGCGCGGGGAGCTGGCCGAGGCGGAGTTCGCCATGCCGCGGCGGGCCTGGGACCGGCTGGTCGAGGACGGCGACGTACCGTCGAATCTCGACACGGACGGGCAGGGCGGCACGGTGCGCGGTGCGGTGTGGGCGCCGGCGCGGTGGGTGCACTACCCGATCAGCGTGTACGCGCTGTCGATCTGGCACGGGACGGGCAGGCCGCTGCACGACGCGCTGTTCGCACTGCCGGACAACCTGCCGATGGCTGCTTGACGCGTTCGCTTTCCGACTGTCACAACCAGCCGCGGTCGAGGGCGGTACGGGCCGCGTCCGTGCGGTTGCGGGCGCCGAGCTTGGCCATGGCGGTGGAGAGGTAGTTGCGCACGGTGCCCTCGGCGAGGAAGAGGCGGGCGGCGATCTCGGCGTTGGTCGCGCCCTCGGCGACGGCCCGTAGGAGCTCGCGCTCCCGGTCGGTGAGCGGGTCGGCCGCGTCCCAGGCGGCGACCGCCAGCTCCGGCGCGACGACCCGCTCGCCCGCGTGGACCCGGCGCAGGGCCGTGGCCAGCTCGCCGATCGGGGCGTCCTTGAGCACGTACCCGGCGACGCCGGCGTCCACCGCGCGCCGCAGATAGCCGCTGCGCGCGAAGGTGGTCACGATCAGTACGCGCGTGGGGTCGCCCAGCCGGTTCAGCTCGGCGGCCAGGTCGAGCCCGGTGCGGCCGGGCATCTCGATGTCCGTGACGAGGACGTTCGGGCGGTGCTCACGCACCGCGGCCAGCGCGTCGTCGCCGTTGGTCGCGGTCGCCACCACTGTGATGTCCGGCTGGAGGTCCAGCAGGGACGCGAAGGCGCCCAGCACCATGCCCTGGTCCTCGGCCAGGACCACGCGGATCACCGGGCCGCCGCGACGGGCACCGTGATGGTCAGCGTCGTACCGGCCGAACCGGTGCGCTGCACCGCGCCGCCGAGCTTCGCGATGCGCTCGCGCAGCCCGTTCAGCCCGGTGCCCTCCGGGGCCGTACCGCCGATTCCGTCGTCCGCGATCACCAGTCGCACCCGTTCCTCGTCCGCGTCCAGCCCGATGTGGCAGATGCTGGCCCGCGCGTGCCGGGCCACGTTCGTCACCGCTTCGCGCAGCGCGAGCCCCAGCTCGTGCTCGGCCGCCGCGACCAGGATCAGATTGTCGTCGCAGGCCACCCGCAGCGTCACATCGGTCCCGGCGAGCGCCCGCCGCGCCGCCTCCAGCTCCGCGCGGACGGTGGTGCGCCGCCAGCCGGTGACGGTGCTGCGCACGGCGGCCAGGGCCTCGCGCGCGTTGCGTTCGATCTCCTCGGCCTCGGTACGCGCCCGCTCCGGGTCGACCGACACCAGCTCCTTGGTGAGCTGGGCGCGCATCACGACGGCGGTGAGCGAGTGCCCGAGCAGATCGTGCAGGTCACGGGCGATGCGTTCGCGTTCCGCGACGGCGGCGAGGAGTTCGGCCTGCGCGGTGCGGAGCCGCTGGTTCTCCTGCTCCTGCCGCCGGTCGCGCTGCTTGAGTTCGAGCAGCCCGATGACCCAGATCAGTACGAGCGCCGAGCAGAACCCCCACAGCCAGTAGGGCATCGGGACCCGGGACACCAGCGCCGTGCCGCTGTTCAGCGCGGTCAGGCCCATAAACCACAGCCGCGCGTCGTGCCAGGGGAGCGCCTTCCCGGCGACGGCCGCCGCGTAGACGAACAGCACGCTGGCATTGGTGTTGAACGGCGTGGCCAGTGTGCCGATGACGGCCAGCGGCACGATGGAGGACCAGGTGTGGCGCGCGGAGGGGCCGCGGAGCAGCGTGGTCCCGTAGAGCAGGGCGGTGACCACGCACACGGCGATCGCCAGCGGCCACTCCCACCAGGCCTGCTGCGGGGAGAAGTAGGGCTGGGCGAGGACGAAGAGCACGTAGCCGAGGTAGGCCCACTCCCAGGTGAGCAGCCGGGAGACGGCTGACCTGGGAGCGGCGGCGGGCCCGGCTTCGGGACGGTCGGTACTGGTCATATCCGAGCATGACGATAGGACACGGTGGCGATGGCGCCGGCGACGACGGTGGTGACGACGAGGGCGAGCACGTGGATGAGGGCGGTGCCGCTGCCGAGCTGGGCGAGCCCGAGCTCGGCGAGGTGGTAGGTGGGCAGGAACTCCGCGATGTGCTTCACGGCGGAGGGCAGGAACCGGACGGGTATCCACAGCCCGGACAGCACGGCGAGCGGGAAGAGCACCGCATTGAGCATCGCGATGGTCGCGCCCGTACGGAATCGCAGCCCGACGGCCACGCTGAACAGCGTGAACGGGATGGTGCCGAGCAGCAGCACGCCCGCCACCCGCAGCAGCGCCCAGGGGGAGGCGTCGAGCGTGCCGAACGCCGCGGCGGCCACGCCCATCAGGGCCAGTACGCCGACTCCGTAGAGCAGCGCGGCCGTGGCCTTGGCGGCGAGGCTGATCCCGACGGGCACGGCGGACACCCGCTTCATGCGCAGCCAGCCGAGGTCGCGGTCCTGGGCGACGCCGATGCCGGGTTGCAGGGCGGCGACGGTGATCACTCCGTATGTGCCGAAGGTCGCGACCATCGCGGTGCCGGCGGAGAGCCCTTGGGTGGTGCCGTGCCCGTAGAGGAGGTTGAAGAGGACGAAGAATCCGACGGGCATGAGGATGCTGAAGAAGAGGGAGGTGGGCTCGCGCACGATGGCCCGCAGCTCGTCCCGCAGCTCGACCCCGAAGATCCGTACCGCCAGCGCGCTCATGCCGCCACCTCTTCCGCTCCGTCGTTGCCGTCCTTGCCGCCGCTTCCGCCGCTGCCGTCGCTGCCGTCCGTCAACGCGAACACGGCCTCTTCGAGGCCGGCGTCCTGCACGCGCAGTTCGGACAGCTCGGGGTCGCGGTCGAGCAGGAGGCGCAGCAGGTCCTCGGGGGAGCGAGTCTGGATCTTCAGGAGCTCATGCTCGGGAGCGACGGACAGCACACCTGGAAGTTGCTCGATCTCGCGGGGATCGAGCCGGGTCCGGGCGATGACCGTACGGTCGGGCAGCCGCGCGACGAGCTCCTCGGGGGGCGCATCGGCGAGGACGCGCCCGTGATCGAGCACGACGACGCGGTCGGCGACCTCGGCGGACTCCTCGATGAGGTGCGTGGTGACGAGTACGGCGGTGCCCTGCTCGCGGCGGCGCGCGAGAATCTGCCAGAAGTGCCGCCGGGCGGAGGTGTCGAGCCCGGCTGTGGGCTCGTCGAGTACGAGCAGCGCGGGCTCGGTGACCAGCGCCATGGCCAGCTGTACGCGCTGCTTCTGACCGCCGGAGAGCTTGGAGACCCGCCGCCGGGCCAGTTCGCTGAGCCCGAGCTCCGCCATCACGGGCCCGGCCGCGGCGGCGCGCAGCCCACCGCGGATGGCGGCGCCGGTGACGAGCTCATGCACGGTGAGGGTGTTGGGAAAGCCGAGCGTCTGCTGAGCCACCCCCAACCGCCGCCGGGTCGCCGCCCGCCGCGGATCCCCGTCCAGCACCCGCACGGACCCTTCCTGCGGCGTCCGCAACCCGACGGCGATCGTCACCAGCGTCGACTTCCCGGCCCCATTGGGCCCGAGCAGCGCCACGCACTCCCCGGCGCCGACCTCCAGATCGACGCCGTCCAGCGCGACTGTCTCCCCATACCGGTACCGCAGCCCTTCGGCCGCTACCACCGTCCGTGTCGTTCCCATGGCCATCACCCTCCCGCCCCGCGATCACCGCTGGTAGTGATGGCCCGTCACGGCCGCCGAATGACAATTGTCATCTCCACCGGTTCCTGTCCTGCGCGCCCCGCGCCGGCCTGAAATCGCGAACGGCCCCGGAGGGGAAGTCCGGGGCCGGAGACTGACTCAACGTCGCGATCACGGACACACCCAACCGCTGCACGGGTCCAATCCGGCTTTGCTGAGGCAGACCTTGTAATAGGACACGCTCTTGTCGAAATAGCGGTCGCCGCATTTGCCGTTGGCGACTGCCCGCCGGTCAGGCAGCCGCCCCGCCGCCCACTCGTCGCCACGGCTCAGCCGAAGCTGATCAATTCGAGACTTCGAAAGGTTTGCCGCGGTATCACGGAGTGATGGTGGAAGCTTTGCCATAATGTTCCGGATTGGCGGTTTTAACCGCATCGTCGAACATGATGTCATGTGTGGGACTGGGCCGCGTGAGCCGCACGCGTCCCGCGTTGGCCGAGAAACGGGGGAAATCTTGTCGCGACCACCTGCGCTGCCCGCAACCAGAAAGTTAGACATCGTCCTCATGCATCTGAAGGGAGAATTAACCATCCCTGATGCGGCGAAACTCGCGGGCGTGTCGGAGCAGTCCATCGGGAACTGGAAGAGGAAGTTCATCAGCGCCGGGAAAGAAGCGCTGGAGCCGGCGGTTCATGAGGGCGATATTCAGGTGAGCGACAGGGAGCGGCAGCTCCGCAAGGAGATACACAATCTTAAAGCGGCGCTCGGGGACGCTTTTTTGCAGCTGCGGGCCATTAAAGAGGCCACGCGGCGCGACATGGCGACAAGGCCATGGAATCCCCGATGATGCATTGATGGCATGAG
>NZ_JBHVHQ010000259.1:0-9880 GCF_042800135.1 Streptomyces sp. NPDC057654
CCGGAACAGCCCCCCTGGCCCGGTGCGCCTGGGTCCAGGACGCCAGGGCGCGTACCCGCGCCGCGGCGTCCGCCAGCCGCTCCTCGGGCAGTTCACCGGTCCGTACCGCTGCGACCAGCGCGTCGCGCAGCCGCAGCACGGTCTCCGCGTCGGCCGTGTTGCCGCCGACGCAGATGGCGTCGGCGCCCGCGGCGACGGCGAGCACGCTGCCGTGCTCGATGCCGTAGGTGCCGGCGATGGCGTGCATCTCCATGCCGTCGGTGACGATCAGCCCGTCGAAGCCGAGGCCGCCCTCGCTCTCGGGGGCGCGCAGCAGGCCGTGCAGCGTGGTCGGGCTGAGGGTGGCGGGCAGGCTCGGGTCGAGCGCGGGCAGCAGGATGTGGGCGCTCATCACGGACTTGGTGCCGGCCGCGATGGCGGCCCGGAAGGGCGTCAGCTCGCGGGCGTACAGGGTGCCGAGGTCGGCGCCGATGCGCGGCATGGAGTGGTGCGAGTCGACGGCGGTGTCGCCGTGGCCGGGGAAATGCTTGGTGCAGGCGGCGACGCCGGCGGACTGCATGCCCTCGACGTAGGCGGCGGTGTGCCGGGCGACGAGGTGCGGGTCGGCGCCGAAGGACCGTACGCCGATGACCGGATTGCCCGGGTTGGAGTTGACGTCGGCGGACGGCGCCCAGTTGAGGTTGACGCCGCACTCGGCCAGCCGGCGGCCGAGCTCGCGGGCGACCGCCCGGGTGAGCTGCGGGTCGTCGACGGCGCCGAGGGCGAAGTTGCCGGGGAACGAGGAGCCGGTGCGGACCTCCAGCCGGGTGACGTCCCCGCCCTCCTCGTCGATGGCGACGAGGATGTCGGGGCGCTCGGCGCGGAGCTGCGCGGTGAGGGCGGCGAGCTGCTCGGGCGTGGCGACGTTGCGGCCGAACAGGGCGACGGAGGACAGCCCCTCGCCGATTCTGCGCAGCAGCCACTCGGGGGCCTCGGTGCCGGTGAAACCGGGTTGCAGAACGGTGAGCGCGTCTCGGGTCAGGGTGTCGGTGTCGCGGGCGAGCGTCGTCATGGGCGGGCGTTATCCCTTCACTGCACCGGAGGTGAGTCCGCTGACTGCCTTGCGCTGAAGGATCAGGAAGACGAGGAGGATGGGGACGGCGAAGAGGGAGGAGGCGGCCATGGTGGCGCCCCAGTCGTCGCCGAAGGTGGTGCGGAATCCGGTGAGCCAGACCGGGAGGGTCTGCGCCGACGGGTCCTTGCTGAGGATCAGGACGAGCGGGAACTCGTTCCAGGCGGTGATGAAGCCGAACAGCGAGGTGGACATCAGGCCGGGGGCCAGCAGCGGGAAGACGACCTTCACGAACGCCTGCCGGCGGGTGCAGCCGTCGACCATCGCGGACTCCTCCAGCTCCTTGGGCACGGCGGCGATGAAGCCGCGCAGCGTCAGGATGGTGAAGGGCAGCACCATGATCGTGTAGAAGGCGGTGAGCGGCACCAGGCTGTTGAGCAGGTCCGCGTCGCGTACGACCAGGTAGACGGCGATGACCATGACCTCCCAGGGGGCCATCTGCGCCATCATCATGATCAGGATGGTGCTCTTGCGCCCCTTGAAGCGCATGCGGGCGATCGCGAAGGACGCGGAGACGCCGATGAGCAGCGAGAAGACGACCGCGAGCACGGTGACGGTGAAGGAGTTGCCGACGAGCGTCCAGAAGCCGTCGGCGTTCATCGCCTTGGAGAAGTGCTCGAAGGTCGGGTTGGTCGGGAACCAGACCGGGACCTCGCTGATGACGTCGTTGTTCTGCTTGAAGGCGGTGGCGAACATCCAGTAGACGGGGAACACGAGCCCGATGAAGAGAACGACCGCGGTCGCTCCCGGCCAGACGCGGCCCAGAAGTGAGCGCCTCACAGCTCGTCCTCCTCTTGCTTCAAGACGATGCGGAAGTAGTACGCCATCAGCGCCAGCAGGATCAGGATGGTGAGGATGGAGATCGCGGCGCCCATCCCGAAGTGCTGGCTGCCCATGCCCTCCACGAACGCGTGGACGGGCAGGGTCTCGGTGAGGTGGTCGGGGCCGCCCTGGTTGATGGCGTAGACCTGCGGGAACGCCTTGAAGACCCAGATGATCTCCAGGAACGTCGTGGCCAGGAAGAAGGGCTTGAGCATCGGGAACGTCACCGAGGTGAAGCTCTTCCAGGCGCCGGCGCCGTCGAGCGAGGCGGCCTCGTACAGCTCCTTGGAGATGGTGGTCGTCGCCGCGTAGAGGTTGAAGGCGACGAAGGGCACCGACTGCCAGACGATCAGCACGATGATGACGAAGAACGTCGAGAGCTGGTCGCCGATCCAGTTGTAGTGGGCCATCGAGTGCCAGCCGAACTGGTCCAGGACGTAGTTGACGACGCCGAAGCGCTCGTCGAAGAGCCACTGGAAGACGGTGGTCGCGGCGATGACGGGCATGGCCCAGGCGAGCGCGAGGCCGAGCATCAGCAGCAGCCGCATCCGCTTGCCGAGCCGGGCGAGGAGCAACCCGATCAGGGAGCCGATCACCATGATCAGGAAGACGTTGGCGGCGGTGAACAGGACCGTCCGGAGTGTGACGCCCCAGAAGTCGGAACTGCCCAGCTGGCTGCTGTAGTTGTCGAACCCGGTCCACTCGGTGACGTGCTGGATCAGCTGGCGCGGATTGAGGTTCTGGAACGAGATGAGGCCGTTGTTGATCAGCGGCCAGCCGAGCAGCAGCACCGTGACGATCGCCGCGGGGAGGATCAGGAGATACGGCGCCGCGCCGCCTCTCGCGCCCCGTCCGGCGCCGCGGGCGCGCTTGCCCGGTGGCGGCCCGGCGCTCCCGGCCCCAGGGGCGACGAGGTCCGCGGGGACCTCTTTCGACTCGATGGACATGGGGTTCTTCTTCCTGCGCCGAGCGCGCCGTGCGTGGTCGTACCAGGGGCCCGTACGGACCCGGCCGGAGCCGGAAGCCGACCCGGGGCCGGAGGGCCGGGCGGAGGGCGCGAGCCGTCAGCCGGAGGCCGAAACGTCGGGGCTGCCGAAACGTCGTGGATGCCGTCGGGCATGCCGTCGGGGATGGGGAGCCTTACGGACGGAAGTCCGTACGGGCCGGGGTGCGCCGGTCCGTACGGATCTCACGTGCGGGCGCGGGGCCCGCCGGGCTCACTGCTTCTGGCTGAGCCGCTTGTTCATGTCGGACTCGACCTGCTTGGCGGCCTCGTCGGCGGACTTTCCGTTCAGCACGGCCGTCATGTACGCCTTGATCGGGTTCGGCTCGTTCTCCACCGCGGCCCACTCGGGGACCAGCGGGGTGGTGCCGCCGCCCGCGACGGCGGGGGTCATCGCCTCGGCGGCCGCGTTGCCCTTGACGGCGTCCATCAGGGACTGCTTGTTCGGGACGTTGCCGACCTCCTTGGCCAGCGCGGACTCGTTCTTGTCGGAGAGGGCGACCTTCAGGAACTCCTTGGCGAGGTCCTGCTTCTTGCTGCCCGTGGCGACCGCGAGGTTGGAGCCGCCGAGGAAGACGCCCTCGGGCTTGTCCGCGGTCTCACCGGGGAGCGTGAAGTAGCCGATGTCCTTCTTGATGGCCGGGTTGGTCTTGATGGAGACGTTCGCCTCCCAGCCCATGCCGATGAACGCGCCGGTCTTGCCCTTGCCGAAGACCTCGCCCTGCTGCGGGTTGGCCTCGTCCTTGTCCTTGGGGGCGGTGCTGAAGGACTGGTACTGCTTGTAGATGTCCATGGCCTTGGCGACCTTCGGGTCGGAAAGGTTGCTGACGAGCTTCTTGCCGTCCTTCTTCACCGGCTCGACGCCCTGGCCGATGAACATGCCGTCGAGGACGTACCAGCTCTGGCCCGGCAGGTAGATCGGGTCGGCGTCGCCCTTCTTCTTGATCGTGTCGAGGTCCTTGAGGAACTCGGTGCGCGTCTTGGGCGTGTCCTTGATGCCGGCGTCGGCCCAGATCTTCTTGTTGTAGACGACGACGCGGTTGGCGGCCCACCACGGCGCGGCGTACTGCTTGCCGTCGTAGATGGAGGACTTGTTGATGGACTCGGTCCAGTCGGCGCCGATCTCCTTCTTGAGGTCGGAGAGGTCCTCCAGGCCGCCGGTCTGCGCGTACATCGGCGTCTGGGTGTTGCCGATCTCGACGACGTCCGGCGGGTTGGACTCGGAGAGCGCCGTGGTCAGCTTCTGCTGGATGCCGTTCCACTTCTGGATGGTGATCTTGAGCTTGGCGCCCGTCTTCTTCTCGAACTCGGCCTGGACGTCCTTGGTCCACTTCGGCGGATTCGAGCCATCCATGAACCAGACGTTCAGGGTCTCGCCCTTGAAGCCGTCGGCACCCGACTTCTTGTCACCGTCGCCGGACCCGCAGGCCGCAACACTCACCAACATGGCCGCGACACCCGTCGCCGCTATGAGCCCACGCTTCACAGCACTCTCCTCTAAGGACCGACCGTGGTCTTTAATGGTTTAGACCAGTTCCCGCAGCTTGGCCTAGACCTTTTGGGGTGTCAAGGGTGTATAAGAGTCGCTGTCAGGTCCGTTATCGGACCGACACCTGAGGTCGGCGCTTCGGCGCGGGTCCGCTCGGGCCCTGCCCGTGCCACGATGTGACGCGAATGGACGGAGGAGCCGGTGACGGCAGCAGGTTCGGAGTCGGGAAGGCGCACCTTGGCGACCGACGGAGGCACCGCGGAAGGCGCCGCCGTCGGCGCGGCCGGTGTGACGCGCACCGCGCGCGTCCCCAAGTACTACCGCCTCAAACGGCACTTGCTGGAGATGACCGAAACACTACCCCCGGGGACCCCGGTTCCTCCAGAGCGCGCACTGGCCGCGGAATTCGACACCTCCCGCACGACGGTACGCCAGGCACTCCAGGAACTCGTCGTCGAGGGGCGCTTGGAGCGCATCCAGGGCAAGGGCACCTTCGTCGCCAAGCCCAAGGTATCCCAGGCCCTCCAACTCACCTCCTACACCGAGGACATGCGGGCCCAGGGCCTCGAACCCACCTCCCAGCTCCTGGATATCGGCTACGTCACCGCCGACGACCGGCTCGCCGGGCTGCTCGACATCACCACGGGCGGCCGGGTGCTGCGCATCGAGCGGCTGCGGCTCGCGAGCGGCGAGCCGATGGCGATCGAGACCACGCACCTGTCGGCGAAGCGCTTTCCGGCGCTGCGCCGCTCCCTGGTGAAGTACACCTCGCTCTACACGGCCCTGGCCGAGGTCTACGACGTGCACCTGGCCGAGGCCGAGGAGACGATCGAGACGTCCCTGGCCACGCCGCGCGAGGCCGGGCTGCTCGGCACGGACGTGGGCCTGCCGATGCTGCTGCTCTCCCGCCATTCGCTGGACGCGCGGGGGGAGCCGGTGGAGTGGGTGCGGTCGGTGTACCGGGGGGACCGGTACAAGTTCGTGGCACGGTTGCGGCGGCCTGTCGACTGAGGCTGCTCGCGGGTTGACGCTCGTACACCCCCTGACCTGCGGGTCCGCGAAGCGTGTCCGTACCGATATACGGGCGGGGGGTGACGTCCGGAGGGCGGCTCCTCTAGATTTCCTGCGCATTACGCAGAAGATCGGTCAAGGGGACGGAGCGCGTGCCAATGTCGGAACAACCCGAGGCCGAGCGGAGGCCCGTCGTCACGGCGCCGCTCGTCGTGGCGGGCGTCTGCCTCGTCATCCCCTTCATCGCGATCCTGTGGGTCGGCTCGTACGCGAAGACCGACCCGGCCTTCATCGGCATCCCGTTCTTCTACTGGTACCAGATGGCCTGGGTGCTGATCTCGACCGGGCTCACCTCCATCGCGTACGTCATCGTCCGCCGCCACGAGCGGGCCCGTAGGGCGGGTGCGTCGCGATGAACCACGGCGTGAACGGCGTCGCGCTCGCCGTCTTCATCTTCTTCTTCGTGGCCGTCACGGTCATGGGCTTCCTCGCCGCCCGCTGGCGGCGCGCGGACAACGCTGCGAGCCTCGACGAATGGGGCCTCGGCGGCCGCAGCTTCGGCACCTGGATCACCTGGTTCCTGCTCGGCGGCGACCTCTACACCGCGTACACCTTCGTCGCCGTGCCGGCGGCCGTGTACGCGGCGGGCGCGGCCGGGTTCTTCGCGGTCCCGTACACGATCCTCGTCTACCCGCTGATCTTCACCTTCCTGCCCCGGCTCTGGTCGGTCTCGCACAAGCACGGGTACGTGACCACCTCGGACTTCGTGCGCGGCCGGTTCGGCTCCAAGGGGCTGTCGCTGGCGGTGGCGCTGACCGGCATCCTCGCCACGATGCCGTACATCGCGCTGCAACTCGTCGGCATCCAGGCCGTCCTGGACGTGATGGGCGTCGGCGGCGGCGAGAACACCAACTGGTTCGTCAAGGACCTGCCGCTGCTCATCGCCTTCGCCGTGCTGGCGGCCTACACCTACTCGTCCGGGCTGCGCGCGCCCGCGCTCATCGCGTTCGTCAAGGACGGCCTGATCTATATCGTCATCCTGGTCGCGATCATCTACATCCCGATGAAGCTGGGCGGCTTCCACGACATCTTCGCGAAGGCGGGCCACGCCTTCGAACAGATCAATCCGGCCACCGGGAAGCCGCGCGGCGAGCTGGCCAGCGGCGACAAGGCGCAGTGGGCGTACGGGACGCTGGCGCTGGGCTCGGCGCTCGCGCTGTTCATGTATCCGCACTCGATCACGGCGACGCTCTCCAGCCGCAGCCGCAATGTGATCCGCCGCAACACCACGATCCTGCCGCTGTACTCGCTGATGCTGGGGCTGCTGGCGCTGCTCGGCTTCATGGCGATCGCGGCGGGCGTCAAGGTGAAGAACGGCCAGCTGGCGATTCCGCAGCTGTTCGAGGACATGTTCCCGGACTGGTTCGCGGGCGTCGCGTTCGCGGCCATCGGCATCGGCGCGCTGGTCCCCGCGGCGATCATGTCGATCGCGGCGGCCAACCTCTTCACGCGCAACATCTACAAGGACTTCCTCAAGCCCGCGGCGACGCCCGCGCAGGAGGCCAAGGTCTCCAAGCTGGTCTCGCTGCTGGTGAAGGTCGGCGCGCTGGTGTTCGTCCTGACCATGGACAAGACGGTGGCGATCAACTTCCAGCTGCTGGGCGGCATCTGGATCCTCCAGACCTTCCCGGCGCTGGTGGGCGGCCTGTTCACGCGCTGGTTCCACCGGTGGGCGCTGCTCGCCGGATGGGCGGTCGGCATGGTCTACGGCACGGTGGCCGCGTACGGGGTGGCGAGCCCCACGCAGAAGCACTTCGGCGGCAGCAACGACCAGATCCCGGGCATCGGCGAGATCGGCTACATCGGGCTCACCGCGTTCGTGCTCAACGCCATCGTGACGGTCGTGCTGACCGTCGTCCTGCGGGCCGTGAAGGCCCCGGCGGGCGTGGACGAGACGTCGCCCGCGGACTACACGGCGGACGCGGGCGATCCGGGCGTGCAGGAGGAGCTGCCGCCGGCGACGGCGGGGGCGTCGGGCGGGCACTGACCCGTACGAGAGCGGATGGATGGCGGGCCCCGGTTTCTCACATTGCGAGAAGCCGGGGCCCGTCTGGCTGTTACGGCTCCACGTGCCGTACGAAGACGTCCACGGCCCCGTTGGTGTCGCCGACGACGAGGTGGCTGTCGTCCGAGTCGAAGGCCGCGATGCGGCCCGCGGCGTCGACGGAGACGAAGTCCGTCCAGGTCGTGGACTGGCTGTCGTCGTTCGCGAGACTCACCAGTTCGACCCTGCCGGTCCTCAGGTCGCGTACGAAGACGTCACCGGCGTTGTTGGTGTCGCCGGGCACGAGGTTGGTCGCCGAGGAGTGGAAGAACAGCAGCCGTCCGTGGTCGGCGAGCTTCCCCCCGTACGAGGCGCTGTTGGCCTGGCTCCCGTCGCCCGCGAGCGACTCCAGGGTGGTGGTTCCCTCGCGGAGGTCCCGGAGGTAGACCCGCCCTTCGCGGGTGGGGGTCTGCGGCACCAGGTTGGGCCAGTAGCTGTGGAAGACGGCGTACCGGCCGTCCGCGCTGAGCGAGGTGACGCTGCCCCCGGAGGTCTCCCCCGCCGAACTCACGGACAGGGCGCGGGTCCGCCCGGTGCGCAGGTCGTGGATGAAGGAGGGGTACTCCCTGGGTTTGGCGACGGAGGCCCCGCGGGGTTCCTTGCGGACCGGCGTGCCGGGGTCCAGGTTCAACGCCCGCGAGACGAAGGCGATGTGCCGCCCGTCCGCGCTGATGACCGGCCCGGCGGACGGCCCGTCCGCCTGGGTACCGTCGCTCGCGACGCTCACCCGCCGGGTGGTGTGCGTACTCCGGTCGTACGCGAAGATGTCCTGCACGTTGTTGGTGTCGCCCGGCACCAGATCGGCGCGGCGCGAGGCGTAGGCGACGACGCGCCCGTCGGCGCTGATCGTCGGCATCCAGGCGTTGTAGAGCTGCGGGCCGGTGGCCGTGCCGACGCTGACGCGCTCGGTGCGGCCGGTGTGCCGGTCGCGGACGAACACGTCGTCCGAGCCGTTGTCGTCGCCGGGCGCGAGATTGGCGGCATCCGAGTTGAACGCGACATACCGGCCGTCGGCACTGACCGAGGCGCCGGACGATCTGGAGTCCGCCTGCGCGCCGCCGGTGGCCACACTGACGCGCTCGACCTTCTTGGTCCGCAGGTCCTTGATGAAGACGTCGTCCACTCCGTTGGTGTCACCGGGCACCAGGTTGGCGGCGGCCGAGGTGAAGACCACGTAGCGGCCGTCGGCCGAGACCCCTTCGGTGTACGACGCGCCGGCCGCTTGCGTCCCGTCGGCGGCGACGCTCACCCGCTCCGTGTGCGGCCCCGTGCCGCCCCCGGCCCAGGCCGCCCCCGTCAGCGGCAGCGCGAGCGCGCAGGCCGCCACGCCGATGACGGCCGTACGTCCGAGCAACTGTCTGGGTACGTCCATCCTGACTCTCCCCTCCCACAAGTCTTCCGAGACGGCTGAGCCAACTCCCTCGGCCGTACGCGGTCAACGGATGGGACGGCCGACAGGATCTCAATACGCCTGTTGCGGCAGGGGAAACCGGGACCCTTGTCCTATTCCGTGCCATGCCCTGACAGCGGTGTCGCCGGGGCCGGTGGTTCCGCCGACGGTCCGTGGGGTGTCCCAGGCGACGCTCGCGGGCCGGGTCCGGCCGGTGTGGAGGTCGTGGACGTAGAAGGGGTACGGGCGCGGGTCGGGGGCGGTGTGGGCCGGCGGGCGGGCGGGGTCGAGGTTGGCGGCGCGGGAGGCGAAGGCGACGTGGCGGCCGTCCGCGCTGACGACCGGGCTGGCGGACGCCGCGTCCGCCTGGGCGCCGTCGCTCGCGACGCTCACCCGCCGCGTGGTGTGCGTACGCCGGTCGTACGCGAAGACGTCCCGCACGCCGTTGGTATCGCCCGGCACCAGGTCGGCGCGGGCCGAGACGAAGGCCACGACGCTCCCGTCGGCGCTGATCGCCGGGGTCCGCGCACCCCGGTCCGCCCCGGAACCCGCGCCTCCGGCCGCCCCCGTGCCCGTACGGTCAGCCGTACCGCTGCCCGCCCCCGTGCCCGTACGTCCGCCCGTACTCGTGCCCGTACGACCGCCCGTACCCACGCCCGTATCGCCAGTCGTACGTCCGCCCGTACCGCCCCCGGTGATCCGTTCCGTGCGGCCGGTGCGGCGGTCGCGGACGAAGATGCCGGGCGTGTCGTCGGCGTCGTCGTCCGGCGCGAGATTGGTCGCCGCCGAGGCGAAGGCGACATAGCGGCCGTCGGCGCTGATCGCGGGCTCCGCCGACCAGGAATCGGCCTGCGTGCCGTCGGCGGCGACGCTCACGAGCTCCGTGGCGCCCGTCCGCAGGTCCTTGACGAAGAGGTCCGCCTCGCCATTGGCATCGCCGGGTACAAGAT
>NZ_JBHVHQ010000260.1:0-9874 GCF_042800135.1 Streptomyces sp. NPDC057654
CAGATGACCACTTGGCTCCAGTTCTGCGGCGGCAGCGGCACGTACGGCCGGGCCGCCTGCGATGCCTCGATCAAGGTCGTCAGGCCCGGCGAGCTGAGCACCGTCGCACAATCCGCCAGCGCCTGCTGGAAGCCCGTACCGGAGAGATGCCGCACCGCCGTCCCGGCGGCCAGGCGGAAGGTGTCGCCGGCTTGGTTCATGGCCACCGTGAGTTCGTAGTCGTCGCGTCGGAGCGCGCCGAGCAACTGCCGCACCAGCGGCAGGTACGCGTGCGCCGATCCGTTGCCCGCCGGATTGCCGAGCCCGCCCAGATGGGCCAGGACACGAGTACGGGCATGGGTATGGGCATGGACATTGGTACGGGCACGGGCCGGCGCTCCGACCGCCGGTGCTCGGCCGGTGGACGGGGCGGCGAGGTCCGGAGGAGCGGAAGGTTCCGGAGGAGCCGGAGAAACCGGAGGAGCCACGATGCCGGACACCGGCCGTACGCCCGGTACGCCGAGCGCGGTGAGGTGCGCGACGCTGCCGAAGACGTCCTGCGCGAAGTAGCCGCGCACCCGCCGGAGCGGGCTGTCCGCCGGGATGTCGGCCGGCTGCCACATGAAGCCGAGGCTGTCGACGTAGTACGTCATCGCGGCGGCATCCCGAGACCGGATCAGCTCGGGGGCCAGCACGTTGACGATCGCGTCATAGCCGGCCAGCAGGCCGGGCTCCCGCTCCAGCACGTCGACGCTGATGGGACGGGCGCGCGGCCCGCCCTGCGCGTCGAAGAAATCGCCCGCCGAGCCCGCGCCGTAGTACTGGACGCGCAGGCCGTAGCGCCCGGTCAGGACTTGAGTGATGGCGTGGGCCTTGGACGCCGGGCCGAAGCCGAACGGGGTCGCCACCACGGCGATCCGCGCGGCCGTCCAGTCGGCAGGCTGCCCGGTCGTCTGCTGCCCAGTCGGCTGCTGCCCGATCACGGCGCCCCCTCCCCCGTACCGCCACCAGCACCGCCACCGCTGCCACCGCCACCGCCCGCAACGTCATCAGGCGTCCGGTTGAGGTACCGCACGCACACCGCGTCGCCGTCCAACAGGAAGCCGGAGAAGTGGCCGGTCTCCCAGGCCAGGCTCCGTACGCCGGTCATGTCCGCGCGCAGCGCTTTCTCCGCGAGCCACGCGTGCGGGCCGCCGTGACCCACCACCAGGACCCGTCGGCCGGGGTGTTCGGCGGCGAGAGAGCCGAAGAAGTCGAGCGTCCTGCGCTGCGCCGCGGCCAGGGTCTCCTCGCCGGGGTGCTCCCAGAGGTCGCTGTTGCCCGAGAGGGCGCGGTCCGCCTCGTCTCCGAGGAGTTCGCGCACCCGGCCCAGCGGCACACCGATGAACTGGTGGAACACCCGCTCCCGCAGAGCCGGACAGCGCTGGATGTCCACCCCCAGCCCCCCGGCCACCGTCTCGGCCGTCTCGTACGCGCGCTTGAAGTCGGAGGTGTAGACGGCATCGGGCGCGAACCGCCGGACGGCCGCGCGAGCGGCGAGCGCCTCCACGCGCCCCTCGCGGGAAAGGCCCATCGTGAAGGGGTCGGGGTAGACGTCCGGCGGGTATTCCGGCGCTCCGTGCCGTAGGAACAGCAATTCTGTACGGGCGCTGGTTCCGCTGTCAGTCCCCGGAGCCGGGGTCTTCCCCGCATTCGCCTCCGGAATCAGTTCGAGCAAATCCATTACGTCGTCGGCGACCTCCTCCGGCTGCTTGTCCCCGACATCGAGCACCGTCCCGAAATGCCGGAACGACGTGTGCAGTTCCCTGATTCTGCTCTCCTCCATACGGGCGAGCGGGTCACGTGCGTCGTTGCGGAGCAGCAGGTCTTCGACGGTCGCCCGCAGGGTGATCGTTACGAGCCGCAGGCCCTTTCGGCGGAGCCGGAGTTCCTGGGCGGCCAGGAACTCGACGTCCTCGTAGACCCCGTCGATCACCGGGGTGAACCCGCTGTCGAGATAGGAGACGGCGAGATCGACGCACGCGGCCTCGGACGCCTGGAGCGTGAAGTCGCTGAAGTCGCGGGGCTGTGCCATGTACCGCACCGAGTCGTTCGAGACCCGGACGGACGGTACGAGCGTGTCGCGCAGCAGAGCGGCCGTGGTGGTCTTGCCGATGCCGGGGAGCCCGCGCAGGAGCAGTGCGATGCGTTTCACCGGTGCCTCACCATTCCCGTGCGAGGTGGTGGCGGTGGTTCAGCACGGCCTCGGCGACGCGCGCGACGCCGGACTCCGGAACGTATTTGGAGACCGGAACGCTGAGGATGCGCGGCCCCAGGGCGACCGCCGTCTTGGGCCACTGCTGCGAGGACAGCTCGTCCGTGAGCCCCGACCGCCGGAACACCCCGTACTCGCGGAACGTCTTCTTCCAAACGACCCGGGCGACCACGTTCTCGGCCTGCACAGCGGCACAGAACCGCTGTGCGTCCGAGGCCGTACGGGCCATGAGCAGGGTGTGCGAGCCGGCGTCGCCCGCGGGGTGCTCGCTGTGCAGGACGGTGACCGCGGAGCCCAGCGCCTCCCTGAGCCGGGCCCGGTTCGCGCGCTGCCGGGCCAGGGTGTCGCCGAGCGCGAGGGCCTGGTCCAGCGCCAGCGCCGCCTGGAGTTCGGTGAGCCGCAGGTTGTCCGCCAGTACGGCCCGTTCGTCGTCCCAGTCCGGCAGCCCGCCGCCGTGGCGCACGGCGCCGAGGTCGGAGAGCCGGTAGACGCGCTCGATCAGTTCCGCGCCGCCTGCGACCAGCCCGCCCTCGCCGGACGCGATCTGCTTGGACTGCTGGAAGCTCGTGACGGCGATGTCCGCGAGGCGGCCCGCGCGGCCGTCCGGGGAGGCGGCGCCGACGCCCTGGCAGACGTCCTCGATGAGCGGGACGCCGAGAGCGTCGCAGAGCTCGCGCAGCCGCCCGGCCGGTACGGCGTGGCCCTGGACGTGTACGACCATGACGGCGGCGACCGCTCCGCCGGCGGCCTTGAAGGCCGTGGTGTCCACGGTCAGCGGCGTGTCCATGTCCATCGGCACCGGCACCGCGCCCACCGCGGCGACGGCCATGGCGCAGGCGATGAAGGAGTATGCGCTGACCAAAACGCGGTCGCCCGGTCCGACGCCCGCGGCCTGGAGCGCGAGGCGCAGGCCGACCGTGCCGTTGGCGACCGCCACCGCGGCCTCCTTGCCGAAGTAGTCCGCGAAGTGCCGCTCCAGGGCGGTGTTCGCCGATTCCCGGTCGCCCTCGACGTAGCGGAAGAGCTGGCCGTCGCCCAGCACGGCGTGGAAGTACGGCAAGGTGTCGGGGGATTCCGACGGCAATTCGAAGAACTGGTGGGGATTCACCACTGCCATGACGATGTAGTCATCCAATCTTCACGAGGATTGTTTACGAGGATTTCTTTACGAGGACTGCTTTACGAGGGCCGCTTACGAAGAAGGCTTCGCTAGGTGGGCTTTACCAGGAGAGGGTCGGCGGGCCTTTTCCCGCCGGGAAAGATCACCTTCTCCACCCTCCGGAACATGGGCAGCCCCGACGGCGGAACCGCGTGCAATTCCTGCACTGGGCCGAGGGGTTCGAGTATTCTCCGCAGCTCCCGGACCGGCATTCCGGATACCGGCGGCAACGGATAGAGCGGCAGCCTCGTCCACCCCGCGCCGCTGTCCGGCGGGAGGGGCGGCAGACGAAAACACGCGGACAGTTCGCCGGTGAGGAATTCCCTGACGACGGCCCGGCGCGCCGCCAGCCGTTCGTCCGCACGTCGCAACGCGCCGGGCAGCCGCTCCAGCAGGGGCCGGGGGAACCGGGCCGGAGAGGGCACGCGGTCCAGAAGCCGGTCCCCGGCGCCGTCCTGCGCGACCGCTCCGGCCAAGAGGCCGACCGGCCCGAGGACAGCGCCACCGGCCCCCAGGGCGACGGGCTTCGACGGCCCGAACGAGGTGACGGCGAGAACGCCTGTGGCCCCTGAGACCGCCTCCCCCGCGTACGAGCCCCAGGTCTGCGCCACGTCCTCGATCACCACGGCGTCCGGCGGCACGGCGGCCACGATGCCCCGCACGTCGCAGGGCAGCCCGTACTGGTGCGGCACGATCACCGCGCGGGTGCGGCGCGACCAACAGGACGCGACGTCCGCGGGGTTCAGCGTCAGCGATGGGCCGACACCGATGAACACCGGTGTCGCCCCGGCTCGTACGACCGCCGCGGCGAGCGCGTGGCAGCCGAGGTCGGGAACGGCCACCTCGTCGCCCCGGCCGATTCCGAAGATCTCCAACGCCACTTCGAGGGCCGCGGCGCCGGTCGCCGTCAGCGCGGCGCCAGGCTGCCCGAACCGGCTGGCCAGTTCGGCCACGGCCGCGGCGCATTCGTCGTCATCGGCGACACTCGCGGAGGTCACACCGCCACCCGCCACAACCGCGGCGCACACCTCGTCACCCGCCGCACCCGCGGCGCACACCTCGTCACCCGTACGCATGCCGGATGCCCCTCCCCGTCTTCCATGCCCTGCTCGTCAGGGCGTCCAACCGCCGCCGTTCCGCGGCGCGTTCCGCGCCCAGTTCCGGGTTCCCGCACCAGAGGTCCGCCCGCCGTGTCCGCGCGCTGTACAGCAGATCCTTGAGCGCGTCCGGGCTGCCGAAGAGATCGACGGTACGGATGCCGGTGCCGCTCCACTGCCGTGTCAGGCCGAAGGTGAGCAGGTACAGCCCCGGCGAGTAGCGGCGGTACGCCTCGTCGTAGGACCACTTCAGGCAGGTCAGACGGTCCTTGACCCGACCGTCCAGCCGGAAGGCCGCCGGGCGCCCGCGGTCCCGCAAAAAGGTGACCGTCAGCACGCCGTCGCGGACCAGCCCGCCGTAGACCTCCGACTGCGTGCCGCGCTGCCGCATGCTCTGGCCGCGCGCCGCCTTCCAAGAGCTGTCGTCGACCGCCAGCATGTCGCGCACGGCCACCGCACCGGACCGCCCCGGGTCCAGGACCAGGCCGTCCCGTTCGACGAGGCGGCGCTTACGGGCCAGTTGGGACGTACCGCGGCCGAGGGCGCGGGGCCAGAGGTCGACGCCTTCGAGCGACCAGTCGACCACCGAGTTGGGCGGCCGCGGCCAGGCACGGAACTCCTCTCCCTCCCTGCCCCCCGACCCCTCCGGCACACCGACGTACTCGGCCGCGACCAATGGGGCGTACACCGACAGGCCGGTGGCCCGCCGCACGCGGGCCAGGAGGGCGGGCAGCTGTCTACGGCCCGCTGGTTCGGCGCTCAGGATCGGCACGTCGTTGCACACGGTCTGGAGCGTCGTCGCGTCGCGGACGAAGACCACGACCGTGTCCCGGCCGACCGCCACGAGCAGGCGCTCGCCCGCTCCGTGCAGTGCTTCCGCGTAGGCGGGCGACTGCTGGATTCTGGTGCCGTACCGGGCGTAGAGGGCACGCCAGCGCTCGGCTTGGCCGGCGGTGAGGCCACGCCAGTCCGTCAGGGACACCATGCGTCAGTCCTTCCTCGGGCCAGGATCAGGGCCGAATCCGCGTCCCCGTGGATACGGAGGTACGGCGTCGACAGCGTTGTCCGCCTCATCGCGCGGTCATCCCCATTCCCTCTCGGGAAACGGCGACGGGTCGGAGCGCTGCCACCTGATATGCGGATACGCGACGGCGCGAGCGCCGAATCCGGCCATGAACCGGTCGACAGTGGGCAGCACGCTGCCCTCGAAATCGAATGCGGTCACGCCCCACTCGGCGACCGTCGTAACGATGGCGCGGTCCACCAGCAGACTCGGTACGCCCCGAGTCCCCGAGGAGTCGAACCAGGAATGCATCAGGATCGCCATCGCGGTGGACCGGAGCACGAACACCTGGCCCCGGCAGACCCCTTGGTCGTCCACCGCCGCGAGGCACAGGGCGGCGCTGTCCCGGCTCACCGCGATCCCCGATTCCCGGCGGGCGGCGACAGCGGCGGTGTGCTGCCCCACGATCGCGCGCGAGAAATCGAATTCCTCCGGCCGCACGCGTGCGACGGTGTGCCTCTTCTCCGCCGCCCGAATGTGATTGCGTACGGTCGGTGCGTACGCGGCCCGGAAGCCGCCGCCCGATCGCGGGGCGAGCATCCGGGTGTGCCGGCAGAGCGCGACGGCTCCCGCTTCGATGAGGGCCGCGGCCTCGCCGAAGTGCGGATCCATCGGGAGCTCGACCGAGTCCACGTGATCTATCAGCGTCGTCGTCATCGAGACGATCACCCGGTGCCGGTCGAGAGGGTGAAGCTCCGGAGCGACCCAGGGCGAGGCGTAGGGCAGCAGCCGGTACGGCCGTTGAGCGGCGGGTGCCTCCGCGCCGCCGTCGAGCGGGCAGACCCAGATTCCTACGGGTCTGTCGCCGCGCCGGAAGCACACCACGTCGAGCGTGCGTCCGTAGATCTTCGCGGCGAGGGCCGAATTCCATAACGGGACGGGGAGCGTATGGGCGAGAACGGACAGTCCGTTCCCGTGGAGGGCTGCGCTGCGCATTTCTGCCTTTCCGCCGTTGTTCTGTGCGCTGCTCTGCTCTGCTCTGACGGTGCCGACACGCCCGTCATTCGTTTTCAACCGCGCGTCGTCAGCGCGTTCACCGCGTTCAGCAACCGCTCACATCGCGTCGATCAGCGCGAACGCCTCCTGGAGGCTCGTCGGCGGCTCCCCCACGGACGCCGCCATCTCGCGCGCCATGCCGAGTTCGGACGCGGTGCGGT
Organism: Streptomyces sp. NPDC057654; assembly: GCF_042800135.1. Taxonomy (NCBI): domain Bacteria; kingdom Bacillati; phylum Actinomycetota; class Actinomycetes; order Kitasatosporales; family Streptomycetaceae; genus Streptomyces; species Streptomyces sp. NPDC057654. The sequence continues at coordinate 6,710 of NZ_JBHVHQ010000260.1, forward strand.
CGCGGGCGACAGCGGGTGCGCCGCGGCCCGCGATGATCGCCTCGTCGAGTTCGGAGTAGTGCGCCAGGGCCCAGCTCGCCCCGGTCGACGCGGCCAGGGCCTGCCGCAGCACATCGATCTCGACGCCCAGCTCCCGTCCCGTTCTGAGCGCTTGGAGGGCCGCGTTGCGGTTGCTGTAGAGCAGCCAGTTGTTGCAGAGCTTGACGGTCATACCGGCGCCGGTGGGACCGGCATGAACGATGTTGTCGGCGTAGACCTCCAGCGTGGCCCTGGCGGCGGCGATGTCGGCGCCGGAGCCGCCGAGGAACAGCGAGAGGGACCCTTCGCTGACCCGGCCCCCGCGTCGGCTGAGGGCCGCGTCGATCAGCGCGTGCCCGTACCCGTCCCGCACCCGTGTGTGCAGTTCGCGCACGGTCTGGGGGGTGAGCGTGGTGTGCAGTACGACGAGGGAGCCGCGAGGGGCCGAGGCGCACAGCGCGCCGTCGTCGAAGAGCAGCGACTGGAGGTCGCTCAGCCTCTTGAGTACGACCAGGTGCACCCGCGCGCCGGCGGCGGCCTCGCCCGCGGAAGCGCACTGCCGCAGGCCGGGCAGTTCGCCCGACAGATCGACCACAGGGTCGTAGGCGGCGAGTTCCCGCCCGCTCCCGGCAATGCAGCGCGTGATGTCCGCGCCCATTTCTCCCAGGCCGTAGACAGCGATGTCCGGCATCGTCGCTCTCCTTTCGTCTTCGTCGGAACTCACGCTCGGTGGGGTCTTCGTCGCGCTGTTCACTGGAGGCTTCGACTTCTCGTGGGAATGCGGGTGTGCGGGTATGCGGAAATTCGGGTATGCAGGTATCGGGAATGCTATGTATGCAGTTCTCTCGGCGTACTCGGGCCGTTGGCCTCACCTTCGTCTGGGCACCGCTTCACGGAGGCATCGCTTCATAGAGGCACTCGCTCTCAGCCTCCTGTTCGGCCGAGGATCGCGGAGCCCGCAGCCTCGCCACCAGGAGCAGAATTCCGGCGGCCGCCCCGCAGACGAGGATCGTGGCGACGTACAGAGTCCGCACCGGGAACCGGGAGAGGAACCAGGCGATCAGCAACGCACCGGCCAGCTGCGCAGGCCCGTGGACCGCGCCGAAGACGGCGTACGCCTGGGCGGAGCCGACCGGCCGCCAGCGGTCCTGGACCTCGCTCTGGAGCGCGCTGTCGCCGCCGCTGAGCAGGCCGACGAGCGCGTAGAGGAAGATGGCCGGGGCCGGGTGGGCCGCGGTGAGCCCGAAGACGACCTGGACGGCGAAGCCGGTCAGGACGATATGTGGCGCGAAGGCACGCGCGTACCGTCCGAACACTCCGCCGGAGATGGCCACCCCGCTGATGATCGCGGTCAGCGCGAAGGACGCGTTGGCGATGCCCGCGACCCACGACCGGTCCTGGTCGCCCCCGGTCAGGAGGGGGATGAACATGCTGAACGCGAGGGTGTGCGTGAGCTCCAGGAGGAGCAGCGACCCGGTGAACAGGCCCAGCCGCCCGGGGGCCCACATGTCTTTCCATGTGCCGGCCGTTTCCTTCCACGCACCGCGGGCCGTCGGGGCGGCGGTCGTCGATGCGGCGGTCGTCGATACGGAATCCATCGGAGCGGCGGTCGCGACGGCCTGAAATGCACCTGTCTCCCGCGCCGGATCGGGCAGCGTGCGCCGGAAGGAAGCCCGGTTGACGACCACGAACACCACGAATTGCAGCGCCATCCCGACGCTGTAGGACAGGACGCAGATCAACAGGGACGTGGCGATCCCGAACGACGCGGCCAGTACGCCGCCCGCCGCCCAGCCGACGACGACGGACGCCTGGGTCGCCACGGCCAGCATCGCGTTGAGCCAGGTCAGTTGCTCCAGGCCGCCGGTCCGGCGGGCCGCCCATTCCCGCATGGCCGGAAGGTAGAAGGCGCCGAACGTCGAGAAGAGGAACATGCCCAGGTACACGTGCCACAGCTGGGCGCTGTTGTGGCGTACGAGCATCCAGAGGGCCGACGACACCGTGAACGCGCCGGCGTCGGACAGCAGCATCACCCACCGTTCGTCCAGCAGGCGGTTCACCGCGCGCACGCAGCGTACGAACAGGAGGGGCGGAAGCGCCCCTGCCGCCACGACCAGCGGAACACTCGCCGACGACCCGCTGATGTCGAGCGCGAGCAGCGAGAGCAGCATGAGCAGCAGCGTGGAAGCGCTCTGGCTCTGGAAGGTGGAGACGATCACGACGCCGATCTCGCGCCGCTCCCCCGTGACAAAGCCTCTCCAGATCTCCGCACGGGAACGGACGCTCGCTACCGTACTCGCCATTTTCGGGTGAGCCCCAATCAGCAGCGGGATATGGGTACGGCCTTGCGGATAGAGCACATAGGGCCTGTCATTCGCGTCGCATTAATAGTCAAGCATCGTCCGGAGCGGGCGGTCAACACCCCTCCGTCGCCACGGCCGAGCACAATTCGGGTGCCGAAACGGTAATGCGGAAACGGTCGTACCGATGATACGAATTTCTGGTCTCCGATAGGCCGATCATCGAATCTTCGAGGCCATGTCACTAACCGGCCAACTCGGGCACAGAATAAGCCTGCCGAGGCGAAACGATACCTCTGGTTCAGACGAAAAATATCCCCGAAGCGGGGGTGTATCGGATCTCCAGGGGCAGTAATTCGCTGGAGTTCGCTTCCCCGGAGAAGGCCAGGGATCCCAGCCCCGGCCCCCAATCCCCAGCCCTTTGACCTCAGACATCAGACATCAGACGCCAGGCCCCAAACGCCATCGGACCTCCGAGGAGGACACCATCCGTCACCCGGTGCCGCCGCCGTACACCATGGGCCGTACGCCATGATCGGACGCGGAAACGCAGCACCCGCCCGGACCCGACCGTACGCGCGGATGATCGCTCCCACCGCCCCGGAGACAGCAGAGGAGTGGGAAGCGCTCCTGTACGACTGGCACAACCAGCACCGGCTGCGCCGCCAGCAGCGCGACATCGCTTACTGGCTGAACCTGACGGAACGGAACGACCGGCTGCTCGTGCTGGGCGCGGGCACCGGGCGCGTCGCGGTGCCCCTGGCCGAGCACCGCGACAGCAACCACGACCGCGACCGCAGCGTGACGGCCGTCGACTTGAGCCAGGCGCGCCTGCGGAGGATGCCGC
>NZ_JBHVHQ010000261.1:0-9865 GCF_042800135.1 Streptomyces sp. NPDC057654
GAAGAAGGGCCGCTCCAAGATCGTGCTGCTCGGCGGCGGGCTCGTGGCCCTCGTCGGCATCGCGTACGGCGCGGGCCTGCTGCTCGACCACTCGGACGTACCGGCCGGCACCACCGTCCTCGGCGTCGACATCGGCGGCTCCACCAAGGAAGCAGCGGTCCAGAAGCTCGACAAGGCGCTGGGCAACCGCAAGACCGCGCCCCTGAAGGTGTCGATCGGCGGCAAGCAGGGCGAGCTCAAGCCGTCCATCGCGGGGCTGACGGTCGACACCCAGGCGACCGTGCGGGGCCTCGCGGGCCGGGAGTACAACCCGGTCACCGTCATCGGCTCGCTGTTCGGCGGGGCCCGGAACGCCGAGCCGGAGATCGTCGCGGACGACGAGAAGATGACCTCCGCCCTCGACACGCTGGCCGGCGGTTCGGCGGGGGCCAAGGACGGCACGATCAAGTTCGAGGCGGGCAAGGCCGTGCCGGTCTACGGCAAGGCGCACCAGGGCCTGGACACCAAGAAGGCCATCGCGGCCGTCACCGAGGCCTACCGGCAGCGGGCGATCACCGGTCAGGACAAGGTCACGGCGCTGCCCAGCACCAACCGTCAGCCGGCGATCAGCAACGCCGAGGTCGACCGGGCGATGAAGGACTTCGCGAAGCCCGCGATGTCCGATTTCGTCACCATCCGGACCGACGCCCTGCACAGCATCAAGTTCAGCCCGGGACTGTCGCTGCCGAAGTTCCTCTCGGTCAAGGCGCAGAACGGGCAGCTGACCCCGAGCTACGACCTGTCGACGCTCCAGCAGCTGTACGGGACGACGTTCCAGGGGGTCATGGTCGCGCACGGCAACGGCGCCAAGGGCCCGGTCACGCCGCAGGACGTCGCGAAGGCCCTCGACAAGGCGCTCCAGGGCAAGACGCCCGCCGAGCGCGTCGGCGTCATCCCGGCCAACGGCGGCTGACCAGGCCGTACCGCACGAGCCCGAGAGCCCCCGCACCCGTCTCCCTCAGGTGCGGGGGCTCGGTCATGGCGTGACTCATGACATCTGTCATCCTCAGCTCACGACTGCTGACACTGCCGCGCGCCGCCCGCGTCCGCGAAGGTGGTCCGTATGACCACTTCAGCGATCGAACTCACGGGGGACGGGCGCCGCACCGGCGCTCCCGTGGTCAGTTTCGGCAATGTGAACAAGAGCTACGGCAGCGTCCGCGCCGTCTGCGACCTGGACTTCCAGCTCTTTCCGGGCGAGACCGTGGCGCTGCTCGGCCCCAACGGCGCGGGCAAGTCCTCGACCCTCGACCTGCTGCTCGGGCTGCGCAACGCCGACTCCGGCACCGTCGAGGTCTTCGGCACCACGCCGCAGCAGGCCATCGTGCGGGGCAAGGTCGGCGCGATGCTCCAGAGCGGCGGCCTGATGGAGGACGTGAAGGTCCGCGAGATCGTGCAGCTCGCGTGCGACCTGCACCCGCGCGCGTACCCCGTGCGGCAGGTGCTGGAGAGCGCGGGCATCGCCGAGATCGCCGACCGGATGGTCAACAAGCTCTCGGGCGGCCAGGAGCAGCGGGTGCGGTTCGCGCTCGCGACGGCCGGCCCCAACGACCTGATCGTGCTCGACGAGCCGACGACCGGCATGGACGTGACGGTACGTCAGGCATTCTGGGGCGCGATGCGGGAGCAGGCGCAGGCCGGCCGCACGGTCCTGTTCGCCACGCACTATCTCGAAGAGGCCGACGCCATCGCGGACCGGGTGATCGTGCTGCACCGCGGCCGGGTCCTCGCGGACGGCTCGGCGGCCGAGATCAAGGCGAAGGCGGGCGCGCGGCGGATCGTCTTCGACCTGGAGGGCCGCATCGACGAGGCGGCGCTGCGCGGGCTGCCGTGCCTGTCCGCCGTGGAGGTCTCCGGCCGCACGGTCCGCATCCAGTCGCACGACGCCGATGCGACGGTGCACGCGCTGTACGGGCTCGGGCTGTACCCGCGCAACCTGGAGGTCGCCGGGCTCGGCCTGGAGCAGGCCTTCATAGCGATCACCGACGCCGCGACCGCCGAGGAGGGCGGCAACCGATGAATACCCTGGTCAAGCTGGAGATCAAGCGCACCCTGCGGAACAAGAAGTTCATGTTCTTCTCGGTGCTGTACCCCTCGGCGCTCTATCTGCTGATCGCGGGCGGCGCGAAGAACTCGGAGAAGATCGGCGACACCCATCTGTCGCTGCCGACGCTCTTCATGGTGTCCATGGCGTCCTTCGGCGCGCTGACGGCCGTCCTCATGGGCAACAGCGAGCGCATCGCCAAGGAGCGGGAGAAGGGCTGGGTGCGGCAGCTGCGGCTGACCTCGCTGCCCGGCCGCGGCTACGTGGCCGCGAAGATCGCCTCGGCCGCCGTGGTGACGCTCCCGTCGATCATCGTGGTCTTCCTGGTGGCCGTCGCCGTCAAGGGCGTGCGGCTGGACGCGGCCTGGCAGTGGATAGCGCTGGTCGTCGCGATCTGGGCGGGCAGCATCGTCTTCGCGGCGCTGGGCGTGGCCATCGGCTACGTCGCCATCGGCGACGCGGTACGCCCCATCACGATGATCGTCTACTTCGGCCTGTCGGTCCTGGGCGGCCTGTGGATGCCGACCGCGACGTTCCCACAGTGGCTCCAGAACATCGCCGAATGGATGCCCACCCACGCGTACGCCGGTCTCGGCCAGGCCATCGAACTGGGCGACGCGCCGCACACCAAGGATGTGGCCCTGCTCGTCGTCTATCTTGTGCTCTTCGCCGGCGCCGCCGCTTGGCTGTACCGCAAGGACACCCGCAAGGCCTGAGGACCGACGGCCGAAGGAGAGGGCGCGAGAGACGATGAGCGGACGGGGAGCGCGGGGCGAGCGTGGCGGGCCGGACGGGCGGCCCGAGCGCGGCGGCCTGTGGCGGTATCTGACGGCCGAGGACGAGGAGACCAGCCGGGGGCTCGCGATCGCCCAGGAGCCCGAGCACGGCAGGCAGGTGGTCATGAAGCTGCTGTGGATCGGCATCTGGCTCGCCTATATGGCAGCGCCGGTCTCTGATCTGCTCGACGGCCACCACGGCGTGCTCGCCACCGTGTTCGGCTGGGCCGGACTGACCGTGTTCGTCTGCTGCTATCTCGTCCTCGTCTTCCGCCACACCGTCCGCGCGCTGCGCGGGGCCCGCGTCCTCGTGGCGCTGGGCTCCCTGACGGCGCTCGGGATCGTGCTGGCGCTGACGCTCGGCCCGCCCTGGCTGGTGCTCTGCGTCTACGTCTCCGTGGCCTGCGGCGCGGTGCTGCCGGTGCGGGGGGCCCGCATCGCGATCCCGCTCGTCACCGTCGTGCTGTGCGCCGTGGGGATGACGATGGAGGGCGACGGAGGCACCCTGCTGGCCGCCCTGCTGATCCCCTCCTTCCTCGGCGGCTTCGCGATGATGGGCGTGCGCCAGATGGTCCGTACGACCCGGGCGCTGCGCGAGGCCCGCGCCACCGTCGCGCACCTCGCCGCCAACGAGGAGCGCCTCCGGCTCGCCCGCGACCTGCACGACCTCCTCGGCCATTCGCTCTCCCTGATCACCCTCAAGAGCGAGCTGGCCGGACGGATGCTGCCGGACAGCCCCGAGAACGCGGCCCAGCAGGTCGCCGACATCGAGCGGGTCAGCCGGCAGGCGCTCGTGGACGTACGGGAGGCGGTGAGCGGTTTCCGCCGCCCCACGCTGGAGGCCGAGGTGGCGGGCGCCCGTACCGCCCTCGCCGCGGCCGGCATCAACGGTGACCTGTCCCGGATCGCGACCGACCACCCCGATCTGCCCCTGGACGAGGAGGGCGCGCTGGCCTGGGCGCTGCGCGAGGCCGTCACCAATGTCGTACGGCACAGCGGCGCGCGGACCTGCACGGTGACGCTGGAGGAGCGCGGCGACGAGCTGCGGCTGACCGTCGCGGACGACGGCCGGGGCCCCGAGGGCGCGTACGGGAACGGGCTGACGGGCCTCTCGGAGCGGCTCCAACTGGCCGACGGGCGGCTGGAGACGGGGGCGGGGGAGCGCGGCGGCTTCGTGCTGCGCGCGTCCGTACCGCTGTCCCGCCGTGTCACACCGGAGGCCCCCGCCGCTCCCGACGTGGAGGTGGGCCCCTGACCGTACGGCCTCTGCGCGGACGGGTGGGCCCCTGACCGTACCGACGGGCCTCCGGCCGTACGGACGCGGCTGCCTGGACGGGGGCGACCAGGCGGCTGACTACGCTTGCGGGCATGACCGACCCCGGCGGCGAGCCGCCCGCCAGACGCATAAGAGTCCTCCTCGCCGAGGACCAGTCGATGGTGCGCGAAGCGCTGGCCGCGCTCCTGGGCCTGGAGGGGGACATCGAGGTCGCCGTCCAGGTGGCGCGCGGCGACGAGGTGCTGGACGCCGCGCGGACCCACCGCCCCGACGTGGCGCTGCTCGACATCGAGATGCCCGGCATGTCCGGGCTCGACGCGGCGGCGCTGCTCCGGCGCGAGCTGCCCGCCGTCAAGGTGGTCATCCTCACGACCTTCGGGCGGCCCGGCTATCTGCGCCGGGCCATGGAGTCCGGCGCCGAGGCGTTCCTCGTCAAGGACGCGCCCGCGGCGCAGCTCGCCGACGCCCTGCGCCGCGTGCTGCGCGGCGAGCGGGTGATCGACCCCACGCTGGCGGTCGCGGCGCTCACCGACGGGGCGAACCCGCTCACCGACCGGGAGCAGGACGTGCTGCGCGCCTGCGCCGACGGCTCGACCAACGCGGAGCTCGCCACCGCCCTGAACCTGTCGCCCGGCACGGTCCGCAACTACCTCTCCACGGCCATCCAGAAGACCGCCGCCCGCAACCGCGCCGAGGCCGTCCGCATCGCCCGCGACAAGGGCTGGCTGTAGGGGTGTGAGCGGATCGGTGAGGACTTATGCCCCTACGTGCCGCCGCCGAGGCACGGGACAATCGATACTGGAGTCGCGTGTGCGAGTCCGGCCGCTCGCCCGTATCCCGCTCTTATGAGGAAGGAATCCGCCGCCGCCATGCTCCGTAAGCATTCGCCTGACGGCGGGCGACTCGTCGCCGCGGTCCTGGTCACCTCGATCGTGGCGCTGGCCGTGGCCGACGCGCTCACCGGGCCCCAGCTGCGGGTGATCATGTTCGCCGGCGTCGCCCCGCTCCTCGCCGCGCGCCGCTGCTCCTACCGCGGCACGGTCCTCGTCTCCGCCGTGTACACCGTCGCCCAGACCGCGGTGTACTGCGTGGTCGCGCCGGAATGGTCCACCGCCAGCACCCTCGTCGCCTTCTTCGCGGGGCTGCTCATCGGCCTCTGCGCCATGTCGCTCTCGCGGGCCCTCATGGAGCGCGAGGCCGTCTACGACCGCACCCGCATGGTCGCCGACGCCGTGCAGCGGACCCTGCTGCGGGACCTGCCCATCGACGCCGGGTCGCTGTGCGTAGCCGGGTTCTACAACTCCGCCCAGGAGGGCGCGCGGGTCGGCGGCGACATTTACGAGGCCGTCGAGAGCCCGTACGGCCTGCGGATCGTCATCGGCGACGTGCAGGGCAAGGGCATGCCCGCGATCGGCGCGGCGCACGCCGTGCTCACCTCCTTCCGCGAGGCCGCGTACCACGAACGGAACCTGGAGGACGTCGCCGAGCACCTGGAGGCCGCGCTCGTCCGCCACAACGACGCGTTCTCCCGCACCGGCGCCGACGAGCGCTTCGTCACCGCGCTGCTGCTGGAGATGACGGGGCCGGGCGAGGGCCGGGCGCTCTCCTGCGGCCACATCCCCTACTACGTGGTCCGCGGCGACCAGGTGGAGGAGCGGCTGCCGCTGGACGCCGGGCTGCCGCTGGGGCTCGGCGGGCTCACCGGCCGGCCGCGCCGGGCCGCGGACATGGCGCAGCGCGCGGACGACTGGATGGTCCTGTGCACGGACGGGGTGACCGAGGCGCGCGACGCGGCCGGGGAGTTCTACCCGCTGCGCGAGCGGCTGGCCGGCTGGACGCACCTGAGCCCGGCCGACCTCGCCCGCACGCTCCGCGCCGACCTGGACGCGTACACCGGCGGCGAGCTGCGGGACGACGCGGCCGTGCTGGTGGTGCGGCGCGCCGAGGCCGGCCGGCGCCTCGCCGACGCGCCGCGCGCCGTGGAGCTGCCGCGCGTGACCGCCTCGGAGGAGGCCCAGGCCGCCTGAGGCGGCCGGACGCACGGCGGCTCGTACGCGCGCTCCCCCGACCGCCGCTGGGAGGCCCCCGGCCGCGTTGCCGAAAACCCCTGGCGGCGGCTTCCCCGAGCCCTCCGGCGTCGCCCGAGGGGGCCGGCGCTCAGTTCAGCATCGCCCGCGCCGAGCGGGCCTGGCGGCGTACGGACTCGGCGGCGCTCGGCTCCATGGCCGCGATCACCTCCGCGTACTCCTCCATCTCACGGGCGCCGCCCGTGAAGTCCCCGCGCTGTACGAGCAGCTGGGCGTGCTCGTAGCGGAGCCGGGCCGGGTGGCTGGGCAGCAGCAGCGTCAATTCGACGGCCCACAGCTGCACGTCGCTCCGCTCCGGGCGGGCCGTGGCCCAGGCCCGGATGTTGTTCAGGATGCGCTGCACGATCTCCAGCGGCTCCGCCGGGGAGAGCATGGCGGGGGAGAGCGGCGCGCCCGTCGCGCCCGCGACGAGCAGCCCCGCGTCGTCGTCGGAGAGCGGCCGCCCGCCGTCGAACGGATCGGCCAGCGCGTGCGGCCCGTACGGATCGCCGAACCCGATGACGAAGTGGCCGGGCAGCGCCACCCCGTACACCGGGGCGCCCGCCCGCCGCGCCACCTCCAGCCACACCACGGACAGCAGGATCGGCAGCCCCCGCCGCCTGCGCAGCACCTCGTGCAGGAGCGAGGACTCCAGCCTGCGGTAGTCGGCGGGGCCGCCCTGGAAGCCGTGGCGCTCGCCGAGCAGCTCGGCCAGCGCGCGGGCCCATCTCGCCGGCTCCGGCCGCAGCCGTGCGGAGGCGAGCGCGGGCAGCTGCCCGGCCAGCCGGTCGAGTTCGATCTGCGCGGCGTCGATGCCGGACTCGTCCAGCCCGTCATCGGCCTCGGCGGCGAGGAGCAGGCAGAGCAGCGCGAGGTCGGGGCGCTTCTCGCGCGCCGCCTCCGCGAACCGCTGCCGTCGGCCGGTGGTCTCGTACATATGTGCCTCGTACCCACTCGGGGCGGTGGACCCGCACACTCCTATACGGGGCCACGCCAGTGGTCGTAACGGTGGTGGGTGACGAAGCCCAGCCGGTCGTACAGCGCGTGCGCCCCCTCATTCTCCTCCTCCACCTGGAGATACGCCGCCGAGGCGCCCTCGCCCAGCGCCGTGTCCGCGAGCGCCCCCAGCACCGCCGAGGCCAGCCCGCGGCGCCGGCACGCCGGATCGACCTCGATGGCGGTGAACCCCGCCCAGCGGCCGTCCACGACGCACCGGCCGATCGCGGCGGGCGCCTCACCGGCCTCGCCCGGCACCGTCGCGAACCAGACGGACGGGCCGCCGCCCAGCACCCGGGCCGCCTCGGGCCCGTGCCGGGTCAGCCGCCCGTACCGCCGCAGCCAGTCCTCGCCGGGGGCCCGCGCGAGGGCCACGGACGACAGGTCCGCCCCGGTGTCCGCGAGGGGCGCGAGCGCCCCGATCCGCATCAGCGCGGACCCCTCCGCGCGCCAGCCGTGCTCCGTCAGCGCGTCCGCCAGCCGCCGCCCGGCGCCCACCGTGCCCTCGCTGACTTGTACGTACGGGGGCAGGCCCCGCGCCGCGTACCACTGGGCGGTACGGCGCAGCGCCGCGTCCAGCGGCATTCCGGGGTCGCCCAGCGGCAGCGCCGAGTTGGCGCGCCGGGTGAAACCGGCCGCCGCGCGCAGCTGCCAGCCGCCCAGGAACTCGCTCTCCACCGGGGGCCAGGCGCGGGCCGCGACCCGGTCGAGCTCCTCGGCGTTCGTGGCGGGGACGCGCCGCCGGGCGGGCGCCGGGGGCACCACCTTGCCCGCGACCAGCGTCGCTTCCTCCACAGGGATGGTTTCGCCGGATCTTCGTGTGATCCGCAGCACACCATCCGCCCAAGATGTGAGAACGCCAACAGTGTCGGTGAATTTCTCCACCATCCCGCTGGTGTCGATGACGCGCCGCACCGATACCCTTTTCCCCACATCAGCAGGGGTGATCCGAACCTCGAACCGTCCGCCCGTGGTGAATTCCACAGCTCTCTCCACCCCTCTTGTGCGTCTCTTGCCCGGGAACGGAGATACTAGGTGCGGGCATCGACGACGCCGCGCTCCCGCGCGAGATACGCCCTACCGAGGAGGAACGACAGCGTGACCTACGTCATCGCGCAGCCTTGTGTCGACGTGAAGGACAAGGCGTGCATCGAGGAGTGCCCCGTCGACTGCATCTACGAGGGCTCCCGGTCCTTGTACATCCACCCGGACGAATGCGTCGACTGTGGCGCCTGCGAACCGGTCTGCCCGGTCGAGGCAATCTTCTATGAGGACGACACTCCTGAGGAGTGGAAGGACTACTACAAGGCGAACGTCGAGTTCTTCGACGAGCTCGGCTCGCCCGGCGGTGCCTCGAAGCTCGGCCTGATCGAGCGCGACCACCCCTTCATCGCCGCGCTGGACCCGCAGAACCAGTAAACGGGCACGAAGCGCGCCGCCCCGGTCCCGCACGGCATGCCCGCCGCGCGGGACCGAGGCGTTTTGAGAACGACGTGAGGAAAGAGAGCACCGTGGGCGCAGTCTCCGACCGGCTTCCCGCCTTCCCGTGGGACCGGCTCGAACCGTACAAGGCGACGGCCGCCGGCCACGCCGACGGCATCGTCGACCTCTCGGTCGGCACGCCCGTGGACCCCGTGCCCGCGGTGGTCCGGCGCGCGCTCGCCGACGCGGCCGACAGCCCCGGCTATCCGACGGTGTGGGGCACCCTCGCGCTGCGCGACGCGCTGACCGGCTGGTGCGCGGAGCGGCTCGGCGCGCGGGACCTGACGCACGCCAACGTGCTGCCGGTGGTCGGTTCGAAGGAACTGGTGGCCTGGCTGCCGACCCAGCTGGGTCTGGGCGCGGGCGACAAGGTCGCCTACCCGCGCCTCGCCTACCCGACGTACGAGGTCGGCGCGCGGCTGGCCGGCGCGGAGCCCGTCGTCTACGACGACCCGTGGGAGCTGGACCCGGCGGGCCTCAAGCTGCTGTGGCTCAACTCGCCCTCGAACCCGACCGGTCGGGTGCTGAGCGCCGAGGAGCTGCGGCGCACGGTGGCGTGGGCGCGCGAGCACGGTGTGCTGATCTTCAGCGACGAGTGCTACATCGAGCTGGGCTGGGAGGCCGACCCGGTCTCCGTGCTGCACCCGGACGTCTGCGGCGGCTCGTACGAGGGCATCGTGGCCGTCCACTCGCTCTCCAAGCGCTCCAACCTGGCGGGCTACCGCGCCGCGTTCGCGGCCGGCGACGCGGCCGTCCTCGGCGAGCTGCTCCAGATCCGCAAGCATGGCGGAATGATGGTCTCCGCTCCCGTGCAGGCGGCCACCGTGGTGGCGCTCGGCGACCGCGCGCACGTGGACGAGCAGCGCGCCCGCTATGCGCGCCGGCGGACCGTGCTGCGCGCGGCCTTCGAGGGCGCCGGGTTCCGCATCGAGCACAGCGAGGCGTCGCTGTACCTGTGGGCGACGCGGGACGAGCCGTGCTGGGACACGGTCGGCGACCTCTCCAAGCGCGGCATCCTCGTCGCGCCGGGCGACTTCTACGGGACGGCGGGCGAGCGGTTCGTGCGCGTCGCCCTGACGGCCACGGACGAGCGCGTGGACGCGGCCGTACGGCGGCTGACGGAGTAACGGCTCGTCAGCCGTCGCGGACGGTACGCGCGTGGGGTGCTGCCGAGTGCCCCTCAGGG
>NZ_JBHVHQ010000262.1:0-9864 GCF_042800135.1 Streptomyces sp. NPDC057654
GCATCCCCCGTCGCCAGCGACCGGGCGTTTCCATGCCCCGGAGTAATTGAATCCGGGGCTTCTTGCTTCTCCCCGATCGATCGCCGTAACCGGCCGCCCCGACCGGTCGTCTCCCCGCGTTAATCCTCCGCGCCCTCCGCCGAGTTGCTGCCGGACCGGAGCAGCAGCCTCCCGTCCGCCGACGCGATCTCCGACACCGCCGTGTAGCCGCCGTGCCGGCCGTCGCCCCGCACCGTCCGCTCGCGCGGCGTCTGGCAGGAACCGCGGCCCACGGCGCCCGCCATCTCGCAGCGCGCTTGCAGCGTCCGCCCGTCCGGCTGCATCAGGGTCAGTACGGCCTTCAGCGGGCCGCCCGTGACATTGCGGTAGTAGAGCCGGGACCAGGTGTCGCGGCCCTGCGCGAGGACGCACGTCTGCGCCTCGACCCGTGTCTCGGCCCGTGGCTCGGCCCGATTCCGGGCCCGCGCCTCGGTCCGTCCGGGCGAGGAGAGTTCGGGCCCGCACCGCGCGGTGTTACGGGCCTCCTGCGGCCGCTCGGCGAGCCCGAGCCCCGAGAGCACCCCGCCCCCGCCGTCGGCCGCGGGACGCTCGCCCACGGCCTCCGCGCCGTGCCTGGAGTCGGCGGGGCCCTTCGACGGCCGCGCCGACGCGCTCTCCCGCGCGCCCCCGCCGGTCCGCTCACCGGACCGGTCACCCGTTCGCTCGGCCACCCCCGCGTCCGGGCGGCCCGCCGGGCCGGCCACGGCAGCGGCGAGCGGCAGCACGATGGCCAGCGCCACCGCGCTCGCGAGCGCGACCATCCGAAGATTTGCGGCACGGGGCTGGGGCGCTCGTTCCATGGAACCCACCTGCGACTCGCCGGGGAAGCTTGATCGGTTGATCGGTACGCCGAACATAACCGCCGAAGCGGTGGCTTCCCGGTGCCAGCAGGCCCATTTCCCGTACAACTCGGCGCTGCTTACACCCGTACGAGTGAGGGCGCGTGCGGCTCCCGCCCGTACGCGCCCCTCTGCCTCAGTTCTGACTCAGTTCTTGCCTCACGCCCCCACGGGCGCTCAGTGCGCCAGTCGGCTCCCGCCGCCCGGCGTCCCCGCGCTCTCCTCGACCAGTACGTCCACCACCGTGGCGACGTCCGGCAGCCACGGCGTCCCGGCCCCCGCGCCGGCCGCCGCCGGCCGCGGGGCCCGCTCCCATCGGACTCGGCCCGCTCCCGTACGCGACGGGGGCAGCGCGACATAGCCGCCGTCCCCGTGGAACCGCAGCGACCCCGGCACCCAGTCCTGGGCGTGCAGCAACTCGCCGAGGACTTCGAGGGAGTACGGGGCCACCAGCAGCGTCCAGCGGGCGGGCGTGGCGACCACCGGGCCGAGCCGCACGCCCTGGCGGTCGAGGGCGGCCAGCGCCCGCGCGCCCGCCACCGCGGGCAGGCTCACAGCGCACGGCGCGGGGCCGCCGGTGGCGAGCACGACCGGCGCGTCCGGCCGGTTGGTCCACCACCACTCGATCATGCGGGCGTCCGTGGTGGCCGCCAGCAGTCCCGGGTCGAAGGGGTGGGCGCCGGGGACCACGCAGTCGGGGTGCGGGCAGCCGCACTCCGGGTCCCGGCCGTGGCCGGGCCGTAGTCCCACGCCCGGAAGCACGGGCCACTTCCATTCGGTGGCGCAGGTCAGAGCTGCGGCGAGCAGCGTCGACCGCCCGCTGCGACGCCGAGGTGAGGGCTTGCGTCGCCTTCCGAGGAAATCGCGCATGAGCGCTCGTTCCTTTCCGTGAACGCCGAGGGCTGGGGTCCGCCCGCCGGAGGCAGGGGACGTGTCCGTCGCACTACATGTCCATCGCACTACAGGGCACTTCGCATGGCACTTCGCGGTCCGGTGCGCTCCGTGGCACTACGGAGCCCCTCACACCACGTGGATCACAAGTCACAGCGCGTACTAGGCAGCGCATCACGCCGCAGGCCGAGCGTGGAACGTGGCGAGGGGTGGCGCGTTGATGGCGCTTCGCGCTTTGCCCAGTGCTCCCATGACTTCGCCAGGGGAACCCCGCCGCCACTCGGGGATGGGGCACGGCCGTCGCCGACTAAGACGCAGTGGCCGGCCGCCGGGTTCCGGGGCGATCTCAACTGCCCCTGCCCTTCTCCGAGTACGTACCCACCTCGGTGGATATGACGCGTTGTCGAATGACGTCAGTCGACCCCCACTGGACACGCCAATGGTGATTTTTCAGCCAACTTCGAATCCCCACAGACACCATCAATCCCAATAGTCCAATGCTGGACATCCCCTTACTCGGGCGTGTACATGTGGAGACATTGATAGCGGCGCAACATGACATGGGGGTTTGCGATGCTATTGAGCAAAACTCAGAGGCCGGACGGTCGGGCAATGGCGCTCGTCGGCACACCGGACACCGCCTTCGAGCCCATACTCACCTGCGACGACGCGCGAACTCAGCCAGGCAGCCGGCCATGAGCGCACCTCAGTTGCCGAAAGTGGCTGGAATCAATCCCTCGCTTCCTGCTCCGGAGCAGACTGCTGCGCCCGTCGGCGCCGACGGCACCGCGATCCCCGCGGCCTCCGGAGTCCCCGGAAACGCCGCCCCCACCGCCGCCGTCCCGCCGCCCGCCGCCCCCGGCGCGGTGCTCCAGGACCGCCTCGCGGGCTGGGTCTCCGACCTCACCACCCTCCACGAGCTCACCGAGCGGATCGCCCGCGCGGGCACCCTCGACGCCGCCCTGCACGAACTGCTGCGCGGCGGCTCCGCCCTCGTCGGCGCCCGGCGCGGCCTGATCACCCTCCAGCCGGTCGACGGCCTCGGCCCCGTCACCACCGTCGGCCTCGGCCTCGGCCGCGCCGACCTCGGCCACATCGAGACCATCCCGCGCGCCTCCCTCGCCTACGGGCGGCTCCTGGAGGGCCTCCCCGAGCCGGGCGCGACGGGCGAACCGGAACCGGGATCGGAGTCGAGAACGGAGCCGGGAACGGCATCCGACGGGGAGTTCGGCACGGACTTCGACACAGACCTCGGCACGGACTTCGAGGGCCTCGACGCGGGCCTCGGGGCGGAACCGCCCGTCGGCGTCTGCCCCGATCCCGGCGCCCCGCCGGAGCCGGACCCCGGCGTCCAGCCGTCCGTACGGCCCGGCATCGCCCACCCCGACATCGCCGGCGAGCCGGGGCGCGACCCCCGCCACCGCGAGGTCGCCGCCCGCCTCGGCTACGCGGCCAGCTACGCCGTCCCGCTGGCCACCGACGCCACCGGCCGGCTCGGCGCCGCCGTCTGGCTCTACGACGAACCGGCCGAGCCCACCGAGCGCCAGCGCCACCTCGTCGGCCTGTACTGCGCGTACGCCGCCGAACACCTCGCCCGCCACCTCGAACTCGACCGCGCCCGCGCCATGGTGGCCACCCTCCGCGAGGAACTGCTGCCCAGCCGGCTGCCGCGCGTCACCGGGGTCCGGCTCGCCGTCCGGCACCGCACCGGGCCGCACGGCGGCGGCGACTGGTACGACGCGCTGCCGCTGCCCGAGGGCGCGCTCGGCCTCGCCGTCGGCGGCGTCACCGGCTCCGGCCCCAGCGCCGTCGCCGCGATGGGGCGGCTGCGGGCGTCCCTGCGTGCGTACGCCGTGATGGAGGGCGAGGACCCCGTCGCGGTCCTCTCCGACCTCGAACTCCTGCTGCGCCTCACCGAGCCCGCGCGCTCCGCCACCGCCCTCTTCGCCTACTGCGAGCCCACGCTCGTACCGCGGCCGGACGGCTCCCCCGCCCACAAGATCGTCCTCGCCGGGGCCGGGCACTGCCCGCCGCTGCTCATCGGCGACGACCGCGTCGAGTACGTGGAGACGTCCCTGTCCGCGCCGCTCGGCATGCTCTCCTGCTGGGAAGCGCCCAGCGTCGAGCTGGAGCCCGGCGCCGGTGAAACGCTCCTGCTCTACAGCGACGGGCTGCTGCACCGCACCGGCGACTCGATGGACCGCGCCTTCGCCCGGCTGCACGCCGCCGCCGCGGGCGTCCCCGCCGCCCTGCGCGGCGACCCCGAGGCCGTCGTGGACCACGTGCTGCGCACGGTCCTGCCGGACGGTCTCGACGAGGCCGACAGCGACGAGGACGTGATACTTCTCGCGGCCCGCTTCGACTGAGCCGCCGCCTGCCGGGCTCCGGCCCGGCAGGGCGCCTAACAGGTGGGTCACGCCCCCTCACCCCTCTGCCGCCCGCACATACGATGGAAGGCGGTCCAGATCGAGGAGGATGTCGTGACCGAGGAGCCCACCCCGGAGACCCCGGCGGCCGAGGAGCCCATCAAGCAGCGGAAGAACGGTCTGTACCCAGCCGTGTCGGACGAACTCGCCGAGAACATGAAGTCGCACTGGGCCGACACCGAGCTGCGCGACCTCGCGCCGCTCGCGCAGGCCCCCGACACCGCGCGCCGCCGCGCCGCGCTCTCCGCGCGCTTCCCCGGCGAACGGCTGGTGATCCCGGCCGGCAACCTGCGCACCCGCTCGAACGACACCGAGTACGCCTTCCGCGCGTCCACCGAGTACGCCTACCTCACCGGCGACCAGACGCAGGACGGCGTCCTCGTGCTGGAGCCCGCCGCGGACGGCGGCCACGACGCCACCCTCTACCTGCTGCCGCGCTCCGACCGCGGCAACGGCGAGTTCTGGCTCGACGGCCAGGGCGAGCTGTGGGTCGGCCGGCGGCACAGCCTCGCCGAGGCCGAGCAGCTGCTGGGCATTCCGGCGAAGGACGTCCGCGACCTCCCGGAGCTGCTGCGCGCGGCCGCCGGACCGGTCCGCGCCGTGCGCGGCCACGACGCGGGCGTCGAGGAGGCGCTGCGCGACAAGGTCACCGCCGAGCGCGACGAGGAGCTGCGCGTCTTCGTCAGCGAGCAGCGCCTCGTCAAGGACGCCTTCGAGGTCGGCGAGCTCCAGAAGGCCGTGGACTCCACCGTGCGCGGCTTCGAGGACGTCGTGAAGGTCCTCGACAAGGCGGAGGCCACCTCGGAGCGGTACGTCGAGGGAACGTTCTTCCTGCGTGCCCGCGTCGAGGGCAACGACATCGGCTACGGCTCCATCTGCGCCGCCGGCCCGCACGCCACCACCCTGCACTGGGTGCGCAACGACGGCCCGGTCCGCTCCGGCGACCTGCTGCTGCTGGACGCGGGCGTGGAGACCCACACCCTCTACACCGCCGACGTCACCCGCACGCTGCCGGTCAACGGCACGTACGACGCGCTCCAGCGCACGATCTACGACGCGGTGTACGAGGCCCAGGAGGCGGGCATCGCGGCGGTCCGGCCGGGCGCGAAGTTCCGCGACTTCCACGACGCCTCGCAGCGCGTGCTCGCCGAGAAGCTCGTCGAGTGGGGGCTCGTCGAGGGCCCGGTCGAGCGCGTTCTGGAGCTCGGCCTCCAGCGCCGCTGGACGCTGCACGGCACCGGCCACATGCTCGGCATGGACGTCCACGACTGCGCGGTCGCCCGCACCGAGGCGTATGTGGACGGCACGCTGGAGCCCGGCATGGTGCTGACCGTCGAGCCCGGCCTGTACTTCCAGGCCGACGACGTCTCCGTGCCCGAGGAGTACCGCGGCATCGGCGTCCGCATCGAGGACGACATCCTCGTCACGGAGGACGGCAACCGGAACCTGTCCGCCGCGCTGCCGCGCACCGCCTCGGACGTCGAGGCGTGGATGGCCCGCGTCAAGGGCTGACCGGCCCCGCGCCCGTACGGACCTACGGGTGTACGGGCCTTGGGACACCGGCGGGCCGCGCTCCTCTCGGCAGGGGCGCGGCCCACCGCCGTACGCGCCCGCGCGGCACACGCATGACGAGAAGGGGCGGCGCTCAGGAAGCCCGCGCGAGCGCCGCTTCCAGGGTGGGCGCCGGGCGCAGCCGCTCGTGCAGGCCGGTGATGCGCAGCATCCGCAGGGTCAGCGGCTGGTCGCAGACCAGGTACAGCCGGCCCTCGCGCTCGGTGATCCGGGTGTGGAGGCGGGCCAGCAGCGACAGGCCCGCGCAGTCGAAGAAGGTGGTGGCGCTCAGGTCGACCGCGAGCGTCGGGGCCGGACCTTCGGTGACGGCGTCCAGCAGCGGACGCACCTCGGCCGCCGTCGCGATATCGATCTCGCCCAGCGGCTCCGCGACGGTGAAGCCGTACGTGGCGTGGGTGCGCAGCCTCAAATGGCTGCCGGCCCGGTACTCAAGGTCGCCGACCGGAGCCGGCGCGTACCCATCGTGATATCCCCCGCCCATGGCGGCACCCCCTGGAGCAACGCGCCCCTGTCCCTCGCGTACGGGAATCTCGGGTACGAGAGCCTCACGTACAGGGACCGGGGCAAGCGACAGTAGCGATGCGGTGGCCACCAGGGTCTGGGATGACTTCCGGCAACCGTAGCGGCGCGGTGGTCGCCCGCGAGATGCATGAACGATTCATACCCGCTGTCAGCCACTCGGTCGAGTGAATTACCTGAATTCTGCTTGAAATTACACCTCATAGCTGCCGCTCGCATCTGTACGCACGTCAGCGCGCTCGTCGGCCTCACCGACGACCCCGACGGCCACGACAGCCACGACAGCCACGACCACGGCAGCCGGAACGGCTCTCTTCGGCCGTCCCTTCGACCGGCCCTTCGGCCGTTACTCAGGCGTCGGGCCCCTGCGGGCGCTTCGGCCACTCGATCGGCGGGACCGTCAGCTCCTCCGGGGCCTCGCCGTCGATGATCTGCCCGGCCAGCACGGAGATCTGCCGGCCGTGCCCGCGCGCGTAGCTCCGCATGGCGGTGAAGGCGTGGTCGGGCGTGGTGTTCCAGCGCTCGGCGAGGATGCCCTTCGCCTGCTCGATGACGATGCGGCTGGTCAGCGCGGCCTGTAGCTGGGTCCGCTCGGTCAACGACCGCTCCAGCGTGCGCTGCTGGAGGATGCCGATCGTGGCGACGTCGGCCAGCGCCTGGGCCAGCGCGGTGTCCTCCGCGCCGAGCCGCTCGCGGTCGGTGCGGAAGAGGTTCATCGCGCCCACGACGTTCTGGCGCAGCCGCAGCGGAAACGCGTGGGCGGTGACGAACCCGGCCTCCCGCGCGCGGGCGGCGAACTGTGTCCAGTCCGCCGTGGCGGCGTAACTGGCGAGGTCGATATTGATACGGGCGACCCCCCGCGTGTAGCACTCCACACAAGGGCCCTGATCGTGCTGGAGCGAGAACAGCTCCAGCAGCCGGGTGTTCTCGTCCGACGCGGCGATGGTCTGGAGCGTGCCGTAGGAGTCCGCGAGCAGAATCCCGGCGGCGGTGACGTCCAGCAGCTCGACGCAGCGGGCGGAGAGCCTCTGGAGGAAGTCGATGATGTCGAACTCGGCCACCAGGGTGTCCGCCAGCTCGACGAAGACCTCGGAGACCTGCTGTTGGCGGGACATGGTCGTCATCCCCTGTTCTCTTCGGGCCCCTGCGGACCACTTGTGGTTTCGCTGAAACGCAGCCGGCGTGCCACCACATCACGGGACAGCGCCACGATCGGCTGGTCGAGGCTGAAGGCCATCGCGCGCAGCCGGACCAGTGCCTCCGCCAGAGGCACCGAGAGCTGCACGCTGATCATGCCCGTCGCCTGGTGCACCACCGCCTGGTGCCACTGCCCGGGCGGCTCCTCCGAGAGCGCGCCGGCCGACAGTGCGGGGTGGCCGTCGTCGAGTACGAGGGTGGTGAGCGCGGCGGCCAGGGCGAAGGCGTCGTCCAACTGCTCGGCGGACAACGGGCGCGGCTGGCCGCGCAGCAGAGTCAGCGCCCCCAGCCGGATCGCCCCGATGCCCAGCGGGAAACTGAACACGGCCGCCACCGGCAGGCCGGCCGAGGCCGGCAGCAGCAGCGGCCAGCGTTCGGCGCCGACGGCTTCGAGGTTCGGTACGAGCACGGCGGCGCCGCCGCGGAGGGCGTCGATTTCCGGTCCTTCGCCGAGCGTGGTCTGGAGCTCGGCGAACACGGCCGCGATGTCGCCGTGGGACCACAGCCGCTCGGTGTGCTCGGTGCGGCCCGTGTCCACGGTCACGGAGACCGTCACGCCGTCGGCGTCCAGTGCCTCCGCGAACAGGTGCGACGGATCGTCGCGGCCCGCTGAGTACAACATGTTCAGCACCCGGGCCATCCGGTCGCTGATCATGCCCTCGCTCCGCTCCGAGATCGGCAAAGCCTCCGGACGCGGCACCGATACCGCGCGGTCAACATTAACGGCACCCGACGACAGGCGGCATGCGCGATTCCGGCTCCCGGGGGCCGTACGTCCGCACGCACGCACGATGCGGTACGCGCCGCTCCCCTGACCGTACGGCGGCCCGAGGGCTACTGTGTGGGCAGCCGCCCCGGACCCCGGCCTCGTACGGGCGCGAGGACCCGCACCGCGGATTCTCCCCGTCCGCCGGACGCCCGCGCGAGCCGCCGTTCCGCGGCCGGCGCCACAGCACTCCCCACACCGCTCCACACACCGCTCCACACCATCCAGTACGTGGAGAACCGTCATGATCCCATTCGTCGTCACGCTCTTCGCGGCGCTCATCGGCCTGGGCTTCGCCTACCCCATCCTGTGGGTGGCGGCGGCCCTCCTGCTCTTCGCCTTCACGCGCTACGGCACCCTCAGCGGACTGCGCCTGCGCGATGACCCCGGCTACCGGGAGTACCGCGAACGCCGCGTCCGCCAGGACCGCTACGACCGCCGGTTCCGCCGTGAGCAGGACCTCTGGGGCCGCCGGACCGGGGGCCTCCTGGGCGGCCCGGCCGGGGCCAAGGACAAAGACAAGAACGACAAGGCCGAGTCCAAGGACAAGGACAAGGACAAGGACAAGGACAGGGACAGGGACAAGGCCGAGTCCAAGGACGACAAGGACAGCAAGGACGGCAAGGGGGCCAAGGGGTAGCGCCGAGGCCGGGAGCCGCCCCCGGGCCGGTGGCCCGGCGCGGGCGGCGTACCGGTCACACGGCCCTCAGCAGCGCGCCTTCCCGCCACTTGAGGATCTTGTCGAAGCTCACCACCGCACCCGGGCGACCGGATCGGTTCCGTACCCGGACGTGGTCGGTGAGGGACTCGATGAGAAACAGACCCCGGCCGTGCTCGGCGCGGTCGGGGGACGGTTGGTGCGGTCGCGTGGGCGTGCGGCGGCCGCGGGCCCGGAGCTTGTCGGCGAAACCTGGACCGGAGTCGATGACCTCGATGCGGCATGTGTCGCCGTCGATGCGGGCGGTGACGCGGTAGTCCTCGGCGGACGCGTCACCCCCGTGCTCGACCGCGTTGGCGCACGCCTCGCTGAGGGCCACCGACAGGTCGTAGGAGATGTCCGGGTCGACCCCGGCCGTCTCCATGGTGCCGAGCAGAAGCCGCCGGGCGAGCGGAACGCTCGCAGCTTCGCGCCGCAAATGGAGTGACCACCAGATGCTCATGTTCCAGCCTCCTGGCTGCGGCTCGACATACCGATACGTATAGCCAGCCGCAAGGGTCCGTAAGCGTACGGCGGGTGTGAGACCGCTCATTCGGCGGATGCGCAAAGTTGACGCGCAGGTGTATAGCGGTGCGTCCATGTGCGCCGGTATGCCCCGGCTCATACGCCCCCCTGCCGTAGGACGGCGGTAAGAGCGGTGGGATGATGACGCAGCCATGACTGCCTCCGCCACCGCCCCCGTCGCGCGCGCCGGCGCCGATCTGCGGCTGCTGCGGACCGCGGTGTTCACCGCGGTCTGCGTCCTGCTGTCCGCGGGCGGGCACGCGATGGCGTCCTGCGCGAGCGTCCCGGCGTGGACCCTCGCCGCGGGGTTCGTGGTGCTCTTCGCGGCCGTCGCGCCGCTCGCCGGGCGGGAGCGCTCGCTGCCCGGCATCGCCGCCGTCCTCACCGCCGGAC
>NZ_JBHVHQ010000263.1:0-9856 GCF_042800135.1 Streptomyces sp. NPDC057654
GGCCCCGCCACCGGCGGCCGGGTCCGGCTCTACGAACCCGACTGGCAGGACGAGCCCGTCGACTTCCTCGCCGCCGCCGGGCTGGAGTTCGCCGCCGCCGGACGGGTGCGGACCGCCCGGCGCGCCCTGGCCCGCGTCGAGACCCAGGACCCGGCGCTGTTCGTCGGCGTCGAGCTCGACCTGCCCGACGACGAGGGCCGCACCGCCGCCGTCGACGCCCTTGGGCGCGCGCTGCACACGGTTCCGGTGCCCTGGCCCGTACAGATGGTGTTCCTCGACCTCGCGCAGGACCCGGTCGGGGAGTGGCTGACCGAGCGCGTCCGGCCGTTCTACGACCGTGACCTGTGACGCGCGGACCGTGGCGGATCCTCGTCGGAGCCGGCGCTCGATTCCTCGTCGGAGCCGGCGCCCGGTCTCCGGCCGGGGATATGACACGGGCGCTGACCCACGGCAGGGCGGTACGGGCTCGTAAGCTGGTGGGATGACCGGGCGGGGCGCACTGGCGCGCCCCGGGGCGGTGCCGAGACGGCCGAGGGAAAGGGCGGACCCAGGTGAGCGCGGGCGCGGAGAGCGGCGTGGAGCAGATGCTGCGCCAAGTGGCGCCCGGCCGGTACGACGCCTACGAGGCGCTGCTGCACGCCATTGCCGACGGCCAGGTGTGGATGCTGCTCTGGCACGGCCGGGCCGGCTCGCCCGACGCCCAGTACGGGAACATGGAGATCGACGGCCTCGGCTACGCGCCGTGCGTGACCTCCGCCCCCGAGCTCGCCGCCAGCGGCTGGAACCGCGCCCATGAGGTGGTCGGCGGGCGCGCCATCGCCGCCTCCCTCTTTCCCGACCGCTGGGGCCTGTGGCTCAATCCGCACGCGCCGGGCGGCGGCGTCGGCATCCCCTGGCTCGATCTGCGGCGCATCGCCGGCGGCCTGGAGCGGCTGCCCGCCGGTCCGCTGCGGCTGAGCGAACCGGCCATCGAGATCGACCATTTCTATGCCCTACTGGGGCAGAACGCGCACCGTACTCCCGTGGTCAGGGCGCTGCGCCGGGCCTGGGTGCAACCCGCGCTGGGCGCGCCGTATCTGGCCATCGGCCTCGATCTGTACGACACGTCCCAGCCGGCCGTCGACTCGGTGCGGCTGATGATGCAGCAGTCGGTGGGCGTGGTGCCGGAGGGGCTGCCGGTGTCGACGGTGTCGATGTCGGACGAGTACGACCCCGTTGCGATGTGGATGCGGGCCAATACGCGGCCGTTCTTCGACCGTGACGCGTACGGCGCCGGGGCGCCCGCGCCCACAGCCGGTTACGGCTACCCGCCGCCGCAAGGCCGCCAGGCCGGAGCGTACTGACACCAACTGGACAAACAGTCCTTCCAGTTACTGATCCGCTCACGGATCACGACTGTCCGTATAACGGAACCTCTCTATACACATCACGGTTGCGCATCCATTGCCGGTCAGGTCTGGCGGGTGATCGCGGGCCCGTTGAAGACTCCCCGAAACAAGCAGAGTCGGTCCTGTGTACGACCTGCTCGCGTGAACTTCCCGCGCCTTCAGCACCATTCGCAGCACCAGATGTGAACCAAGCCGCGTCGGCGGCAGCGTGGGCCGGCTATTGCCGGTCGAGAGGGGTCCCCCAGACGATGACGGCACCAATGCACGACACGAGCGCGGCCGAGACCGCCGCCGTCGATGTCGCGGCCGGCGTCCCGGCGAAAGCCATCGAGGGCCGTTCCCCGTGGCGTATCGCCTGGGTGCGGCTCAAGCGTGACAAGCTGGCCCTGGCCGGCGGAGTAGTCGTGCTGCTGCTCATCCTGGTCGCGGTGTTCGCGCCGCTGATCGTGGATCTGCTCGGGCATCCGCCGAACAACTTCCACGAGGACCAGATCGACCCGCTCTTCGGCACCCCCAAGGGCTCCTGGGGCGGCATCAACTCCGACTTCATCTTCGGAGTCGAGCCCGTCAACGGCCGCGACGTCTTCAGCCGCGTGGTCTACGGCGCCCGCGTCTCGCTGCTCGTGGCGTTCTTCGCGGCCGTCGTCGCCGTCGTCGTCGGCACGGTCTTCGGCATCATCGCCGGCTACTTCGGCGGCTGGGTCGACGCCATCATCAGCCGCGTCATGGACATCCTGCTGGCCTTTCCGCAGCTGCTCTTCATCATCGCGCTGGTCTCCGTGGTGCCGAACTCCATCTGGGGTTTCACCGGTTCGGGCGTGCGGATGGGCGTGCTGATCGTGGTGATCGGATTCTTCGGCTGGCCGTACGTGGGCCGCATCGTGCGAGGTCAGACCCTGTCGCTCAGAGAGCGCGAGTACGTGGAGGCGGCGCGCAGCCTGGGCGCCGGACGCGCGTACATCCTGTTCCGTGAGCTGCTGCCCAACCTGGTGGCGCCGATCACCGTGTACGCCACGCTGATGATCCCCACCAACGTGCTCACCGAGGCCGCCCTCAGTTTCCTCGGCGCCGGCGTCAAGCAGCCGACCTCCTCCTGGGGGCAGATGCTCTCCGCGGCCGTGAACACCTACGAAGCCGACCCGATGTTCATGATCATTCCGGGTCTGGCCATCTTCATCACCGTGCTGGCCTTCAACCTCTTCGGCGACGGCGTACGGGACGCGCTCGACCCGAAGGGCTCGCGCTGACCTGCGCGAAGCGCCGTCGGGCCGAGGGCCCGAGGCACCCAGAACCCCACAGCAGTACCCCGCAGTACCCCCGAGCAGCACCCCGCAGCAGTACCCACGACGGCTCCGGCGAACCGCACCACTGATTCCTCGTCAGGAGCTCACCCCCGAACCACCGGTCCGATCCGGGCCGAGAATCTCACGGAGGTCGCGACAACGTGACAACTCATCGCATTCCGAGGCGCAGACTGGCCGCCGGATCGGCCTTCGTGGTCGCGGCGTTGGTCTCCACCACCGCCTGCGGCGGGGGCGGCGGCTCCAGCGACAGCTCCAAGGCCCCCGGCTTCAACGCGGCCGTCGGCAAGGTCGCCAGCACGTCCGCCAAGAAGGGCGGCGAGCTGAAGTTCATCGGCACGCAGGACGCCGACTCCTGGGACCCGCAGCGCGGCTACTACGGATTCATGTGGGACTTCGCGCGCTACTACACGCGCACCCTGGTGACCCCCAAGCCCGCGCCGGGCGCCGCCAGCTCCGAGCTCGTCCCGGACATGGCCACGGACACCGGCCAGATCTCGGCGGACAAGAAGACCTACACCTTCAAGCTCCGCCCCGACCTGACCTGGGAGGACGGCAAGCCCGTCACCAGCCAGGACATCAAGTACGGCATCGAGCGCACCTGGGCCAAGGAAAAGATCACCGGCGGTCCCACCTGGGTCCAGCAGGTCCTCGACCCGGATCTGGACTACAAGGGCCCGTACAAGGACACCAGCAAGGACAAGCTGGGCCTGAAGCAGATCGAGACGCCGGACGCGAACACCATCGTCTTCAAGCTCCCCCAGCCCAACGGCGACTTCCTCCAGATGCTGGCGCTGCCCGCCGCGGCCCCGGTCCGTCAGGACAAGGACACCGGCGAGAAGTACGGCCTCAAGCCGTTCTCCAGCGGCCCGTACAAGTTCCAGTCCTACACGCCCAACAAGGGCCTGGAGCTGGTCCGCAACGACAAGTGGAAGCAGTCCTCGGACCCCGTCCGCAAGGCGCTGCCGGACAAGGTCTCGGTCAAGCTCACCACCAACGCCGACGACATGGACAACAAGCTCATCGCCGGCGAGTACGACATCGACATCAACGCGACCGGCATGGGTTCGGCGGGCCGCCAGAAGGCGCTCCAGGCCCACAAGGGCAACGTCGACAACCCGCAGACCGGTTTCATCCGTTACGCGGCATTCCCCAAGACGGTCAAGCCGTTCGACAACATCCACTGCCGCAAGGCGGTCATCTACGCGGCCGACCACACCTCGCTCCAGACCGCGCGCGGCGGCCCGATGGCCGGTGGCGACCTCGGCACCAGCATGCTGCCGCCGGCGGTCAAGGGCTACGACCCGAAGTTCGACCCGTACAACATCAAGGCGGGCAAGCCGGACCTGGCCAAGGCCAAGGACGAGCTGAAGCAGTGCGACCAGCCGAACGGCTTCACCACCACGATCGCGGTGCGCAACAACAAGCCGCCGGAGGTCGCCACCGCCACGTCGCTCCAGGCGTCGCTGGCCAAGGTCGGCATCAAGGCCCAGATCGACGAGTACGACGGCGCCCAGTACGCGGGCATCATCGGCTCCCCCGAGAACGTCAAGCGCAAGAACTACGGCATCATCATCCAGGGCTGGGGCTCCGACTTCCCCAGCGGCCAGGGCTTCCTCCAGCCCATCTCGGACGGCAAGTTCATCCAGCCGACCGGTAACCAGAACTACCCGCTGCTGGACGACCCCGAGGTCAACAAGTTCTTCGACCAGGGCAACGTCGAGACCGACCCGGCCAAGGCCGCCGCGTTCTACGAGAAGGCCAACGAGAAGGTCATGAACGACGCCTGGTATCTGCCGTTCACCTACGAGAAGAACGTCATCTGGCGCTCCTCGCGACTGACCAACATCTACACGGCGGACTCCTACAACGGCCGCTACGACTACGCCTCGCTGGGCGTCACCAAGTGATCGTCCGTCCGCTCCACCGGCACACCCGCCGCTAGGCCCGAAGGGCAGGTGAGGGCCGCGCGTGGTGGTCCGGAAGCCCCTCCGACCATGGGGAGGAGGGGCCCCGGGCCACCGCCGGCCGACCGCAGTGTTCGCTTATATCGTCCGGCGGCTGATCGCCGTCATCGTGATGTTGCTGATAGTCATCCTGGTGACCTTCGGCATTTTCTTCGCGGTTCCGAAGCTCACCGGAACCGACCCCGCCACGCTCTTCGTGGGCAAGCAGGCGGACCCCGCGGCCATCGAGGGCATTCGGCAGAAGCTCGGTCTCAGCGACCCGATCTTCGTGCAGTTCTGGCACTTCGTCAGCGGCATCTTCGCGGGCCGCGACTACACCAGCGACGGTGACGTCGTGCACTGCGCCGCACCCTGCTTCGGCTACTCCTTCCGCACCGAGCAGGCCGTCTGGCCGGTGCTCCAGGACCGCCTGCCCGTCACCATGCAGCTCGCCGCCGGTGCCTGCGTGCTCTGGCTCCTCGGCGGCGTCGCCACCGGCATCCTCTCCGCCCTCAAGCGCGGCACCGCCGTGGACCGCTCGGCCATGACCGTCGCCCTCGCCGGCGTCTCGCTGCCCATCTACTTCACCGGCCTGGTGTCGCTGGCGATCTTCTCGTACGGACTGGGCTGGGTGAAGGGCGACTACACACCCATCGCCGACGACCCGCTGGCGTGGTTCCGCGAGATGATCCTGCCCTGGGTCACCCTCGCGTTCCTCTACGCCGCCATGTACGCCCGGCTCACCAGAGCCACCATGCTGGAAATCCTCGGCGAGGACTACATCCGCACCGCCCGCGCCAAGGGCCTGCGAGAACCCGTGGTCATCGGCAAGCACGCGCTCCGTTCCACGATGACGCCGATCCTCACCATCCTCGGCCTGGACCTCGGCGCCGTCCTCGGCGGCGCGGTCCTCACCGAGACCACCTTCAACCTGCCCGGCCTCGGCCAGGCCGCGGTGAAGGCGATCAGCGACAAGGACCTGCCGCTGATCCTCGGCGTGACGCTCATCGCGGCCTCCGCGGTGGTCATCGCCAACCTCGTCGTGGACCTGCTGTACGCCGTGATCGACCCGCGAGTGAGGCTCACGTGAGCGACCTGACCAGGAGCGGCGCCGTCGGCGAGCCCGTACCCGCCGACTCCGCCGCGCCCAGCGCCTTCCTCGAAGTGCGCGACCTGCGCATCCACTTCCCCACCGAGGACGGCATCGTCAAGTCCGTCGACGGGCTCTCCTTCCAGCTGGAGCGGGGCAAGACGCTCGGCATCGTCGGCGAGTCCGGCTCCGGCAAGTCGGTGACCTCGCTGGGGATCATGGGCCTGCACACCGTCGGCCAGTACGGGCGCGGCAAGGCCCGGATCTCCGGCGAGCTGTGGCTGGACGGCAAGGAGCTGCTGACCGCCGACCCGGACGAGGTCCGGCGGCTGCGCGGCCGCGAGATGGCGATGATCTTCCAGGACCCGCTGTCCGCGATGCACCCCTACTACACCATCGGCCAGCAGATCGTCGAGGCGTACCGGGTCCACAACGACGTCGACAAGAAGACCGCCCGCAAGCGCGCCGTCGAACTGCTCGACCGGGTCGGCATCCCGCAGCCCGACAAGCGGGTCGACGATTACCCGCACCAGTTCTCCGGCGGCATGCGGCAGCGCGCGATGATCGCGATGGCGCTCGTCAACAACCCCGAACTGCTCATCGCCGACGAGCCGACGACCGCCCTCGACGTCACCGTCCAGGCGCAGATCCTCGACCTCATCCGCGACCTCCAGAAGGAGTTCGGCTCCGCGGTCATCATCATCACCCACGACCTCGGCGTCGTCGCCGAGCTGGCCGACGACATCCTCGTGATGTACGGGGGCCGGTGCGTGGAACGCGGCCCCGCCGAGAAGGTCTTCTACGAGCCGCAGCACCCCTACACCTGGGGCCTGCTGGGCTCGATGCCGCGCATCGACCGCGACCAGACCGAGCGGCTGATCCCGGTGAAGGGCTCCCCGCCCAGCCTCATCAACGTGCCCTCCGGCTGCGCCTTCAACCCGCGCTGCCCGTACGCGGACGTCCCCAAGGACGGCATCACCCGCACCGAGCGGCCGGAGCTGCGGCAGGTCGCCGAGGGGCACCACTCGGCCTGCCACATGTCGCAGGAGGAGCGGACGCGGATCTGGACCGAAGAGATTGCGCCCAAGCTGTGAAGGACGACGCCGTGCCGGAAAAAGAGCTGACGACCCCGAAGCCGAAGGCGGACCCCTCCGCGGAGCCGCTGCTCAAGGTCGAGGGCCTGGTCAAGCACTTCCCGATCACCAAGGGGCTGCTGCGCCGCCAGGTCGGCGCGGTGCAGGCCGTGGACGGCCTCACCTTCGACGTGCTGCCGGGGGAGACCCTGGGCGTGGTGGGCGAGTCGGGCTGCGGCAAGTCGACCATGGGCCGGCTGATCACCCGGCTGCTCGAACCCACCGGCGGCAAGGTGGAGTTCGAGGGCAAGGACATCACGCACCTCGGCGTCGGCGGTATGCGCCCGATGCGCCGCGATGTGCAGATGATCTTCCAGGACCCGTACTCCTCGCTGAACCCGCGCCACACCGTCGGCACGATCGTCAGCGCGCCGTACAAGCTCCAGGGCATCACCCCGGAGGGCGGCGTCAAGCAGGCGGTGCAGGCGACGCTGGAGCGCGTCGGCCTCAACCCCGAGCACTACAACCGCTATCCGCACGAATTCTCCGGCGGCCAGCGGCAGCGCATCGGCATCGCCCGCGCGCTCGCGCTCAGCCCCAAGCTGGTGGTCGCCGACGAGCCGGTCTCCGCGCTGGACGTCTCCATCCAGGCGCAGGTCGTCAACCTCCTGGACGACCTCCAGCAGGAGCTGGGCCTGACGTACGTGATCATCGCCCACGACCTGTCGGTGATCCGGCACGTCTCGGACCGGATCGCGGTCATGTACCTCGGCAAGATCGTGGAGCTGACCGACCGCAAGTCGCTGTACGAGTCGCCGATGCACCCCTATACGACCGCGCTGCTCTCCGCGGTGCCGGTGCCGGACCCGCGGCGGAAGGCGGCCAAGAGCGGGCGCATCCTGCTCAAGGGCGACGTGCCCTCGCCGATCAACCCGCCGTCCGGCTGCCGGTTCCGCACCCGGTGCTGGAAGGCCACGGACATCTGCTCGACGGAGGAGCCGCCGCTGCTGGCGCTCAAGACGGGGCACCGGGTGGCCTGCCACCACCCGGAGAACGCGCCGGACCAGGCACCGGGCAGCACGGAGAAGCTGCCCTCGGCGTCGGACGCGGCCTCTTCGACGACTCCGAAGGACGGGGAGCCGAAGTAGGACCCTGGGCGGAAGGGCTGGTGTGCGGCCAACTGCCCTGTAATTCATGACAAGTTGGTAAAGCCGTGCGCATGGCGGTACGGGAGAGTGCAGAGTTCGGCGCGTCTGCTCCATTGGGCTCACGCGTTCGAAGGGACAGCTATGGCACTCTCCCGTTCGACCAGGCTCCTCGCCCTCGCCACCGCGGCGGCCTCCGCCTGGGTGATCTCAGCGGCCCCCGCCCCCTCGCCCGGCGCGCCGGGCGTCGGGGACCCGTACTTCCCGCAGCTCGGCAACGGCGGCTACGACGTCAGGCACTACGCCCTCGACGTCAAGTACAACCCCGACTCGGGCCGGCTCGACGGCCGTACGACCGTCACCGCGCGAGCGGCCAAGAACCTCTCGTCCTTCGACCTCGACCTCCAGAAGCTGGAGGTCACGGCCGTCGAAGTGAACGGCAGACGGGCCGACTTCAGCCGGTCCGGGGACGAAATCAAGATCACGCCCAAGAGCTATCTGCGCAAGGGCCACACCTTCGACGTCACCGTCGTCTACGGCGGTGTGCCGCAGCCGCTCAGCGGCCCCATCGTCTTCGGCTCCGACTACGGCTGGATGAAGACGAAGGACGGCGTCTTCGTCGCGTGTGAGCCGAACGCGGCCTCCACCTGGTTCCCCTCCAGCGACCACCCCTCCGACAAGGCGACCTTCGACATCCGCATCAAGGCCCCCAAGGGCCTGACCGGCGTCTCCAACGGGCGGCTGGTCTCGACGCGGGACGAGGGCTCCGACACCGTCAGCCACTGGCGCGAGAACCGCCCGATGGCGACGTACCTGGCCACCGCCACGATCGGGAAGTTCGACGTGAAGACCGGGAAGACGCCCGGCGGCACGCCGATCTACGTGGCGATCGACCCGGTGCTCCAGAATTCCGGGCAGGTCGACGTGTACGGCCTGACCAGCGAGATCACCGACTACTGGGCCACGGTCTTCGGCCCGTACCCCTTCGAGGAGACCGGCGCGATCGTCGACGACATGCCGCAGGCGGGCTTCTCGCTGGAGACCCAGTCCAAGCCGATCTACTCGGCGATCCGCAGCGAGAACACCATCGCCCACGAGCTGGCCCACCAGTGGTTCGGCGACTCGGTGTCGGTCGCGCAGTGGAAGGACATCTGGCTCAACGAGGGCTTCGCCACGTACGCGTCGTGGCTGTGGAACGAGCACAAGGGGCGGGGCTCGGCGCATGACGCGTTCATCGCCGCGTACAACCGCTACCCGGCCGGTGACAAGTTCTGGACGACGGTCGTCGCGGACCCGCAGCGCGACACGATGTTCGCGAACGCGGTCTACCAGCGGGGCGCGATGGCGCTCCAGGCGCTGCGGGAGCGGATCGGGGACAAGGCGTTCTTCAAGCTGCTGCCCGCGTGGACGAAGGAGAATCGATACGGCAACGCGGAGATCGACGACTTCGTGGACCTGGCGGAGGAGATCTCGGGCAAGTCGCTGGACGGGCTCTTCGAGACGTGGATCCACCAGCCGAGCAAGCCGGCTTCGCCGAGCGCGTCGTAGGGCGTTGAAGTAAGCCGGGCCCCGCCCCTGGAGGGGTGAGGCCCGGCGGGACCGGGGACGGTACGGGGCGCCGGTTGGCGCCGGTCAGGTCCGGCGCGGCCGGGGCAGGTGCAGCCCGAAGTACATGGCCCCCATGCGCAGCGCGAAGACGACCCCCGCGGAGACCACCGCCGCGGGGGTGGCCGCGGCCCCGGCCCGGTCGAGCAGGAGGTAGCACAGGGCCCCGGCCAGGGCGGCGGTCGCGTACACGTCCTCGCGCAGCAGGAGCGGCGGGAACTCGCCGCACAGCACGTCGCGGATGACCTCGCCGGCGACGCCGGTCAGCACGGACAGGATGAGGACCGCGACGGGGGTCGCGCCCGCGC